>JAYVZU010000339.1:0-13875 GCA_043783075.1 Rhodanobacteraceae bacterium | reverse complement strand
ACCATCCCAGCGTTTTTATGTGGAACATGGGCAACGAGGAGCGTGAGTCGACCACAGAGACCGGGCTGCACATGCTGTCCACGATGAAGCGTTCGGCGACAAAGCTTGATGGCTCCCGGCCGGTTACAGTCGCTCCGCCGCCCCTGGGCCTGAGCCTGGGTCAAGGCGGCCTGATGGTAAGCGATGTGATCGGCTATAACTATGCCGATCCGCAGATTGAGGCATTTCACAAAACGCATCCCACATTGCCTTGCATGGGCACGGAGAATGTTAGCGCGGTGGCCACGCGCGGTGCATACACAATTGATGTTGCGAAAGGTTCGGTCAGTTCCTACGATCCGTACACGACTTCAGGGCGCGCATCGGCTGAAGGTTGGTGGCGTTTTGTGAACACGCGGCCGTGGATGCCGGGTGGGTTTATATGGACAGGCTTTGATTACCGCGGCGAGCCTTCCCCGTACCAGTGGCCCAACATCAACTCGGAGTATGGTTTCGTTGACGTGTGCGGATTCCCCAAGGACACTTACTACTACTACCAAGCTTGGTGGACCGAACAGCCGGTGCTGCATGTCTTTCCACACTGGAACTGGACCGGGCTTGAGGGCAAGCAGATTGCCGTGTGGGTGCATTCGAATATGGACAGCGTAGAGCTGTTTCAGGATGGCGTTAGCCTGGGCGCGATAGATGTGCCTAAGGATAGCCATCTGCAGTGGCTTGTGACCTATAAGCCGGGTGTCCTGGAGGCTCGCGGCGTTCGCAAGGGGCAGCAGATGATCACGCGTCGCGAGACTGTGGGCAAGGCTGAGAAGCTTGCAATTCGCGTGGACCGGACAAAGATCGCCGCAGACGGTACGGACCTGGTATTCATCACCGCGGAGGTGCAAGATACCGAAGGCCGCGCGTTGCCCATCACCGACCACGAAGTGACCTTCAGCGCATCGGGCGCTGGGCGAGTGATTGGCACAGGGAATGGCGACCCAATGTCGCACGAGCCAGACACGGGCAGCGTCCGCAAAGCGTTTGCCGGATTGTGCATGGGTATTGTGCAGTCGTCGAAGCAGGCGGGATCGATTTCAGTTGAAATCAGCTCGCCCGGTTTGCAAGCTGCTTCAGCGATGGTGACGACGCATGCGACGGAGTTGAAACCACAGGTGAAGGCATGGCAGCGGACGCCGCCTGCTGGCGAAGGTGTCACTGGCCTATGGAGACCGATAGTACAGGACGGGCCAAACGGACCTGATCCTCTGCAATTGGCAGTCTCGGGCGACACGCTTTATGTCTTTGTGCAGCATGGCACGGCCCTGACCGGCACACTGGATGGACCTCCAGCAGCCTTCGGCCCGGCCGTTACCGGTGCGATCCAGGGTACGGTGGATGGTGGCCACGTGCAGTTCAAGGTCGGAACGACCACCTACGAAGGCTCCGTGAGCGGGGACCGTATGGAGTTGCGTCGGACAGCGCCAGGACGCCCAACAGTATCCGCGCGTCCCGAGGATACGGCACCGAGGCCTGCCATCGGCCCACCACCAGATGGCTCCGACCCTTCGTTGGGCGGCGGTAACCGTAATGGATCACAGCCACCGTTGATCCTACGACGGTCGCAACGATAGGACATTACAACGGAAGAGGAACCGCCGAATTATCAGAAGGACGCAATTTGTATGGGGCGGACATTTATCGACACTCTATTTCTGATGCCGATGCAGTGGCAGCAAACCTCATCATGTGTGATCGCCACTACGCTCTCGGAACCCATGTCGTCGAATCGGTTTTCGCACCATGCTGAAGCGGATCCGCTGAAAATATCCCTGTTTGCGGGAATATAACTCAGAGAGGGTTCGATGCAGACTGCGTCCATCGCCAGCTAGTCTCGAATCAATGACTTACCGGAGATGTCCCTTAATGCTTCGGCTTTATGGCGTGTTTTGCGGGTCTGTAGCAAGTTATGGCGCCGGGAGAAAGTATCGAGTATTCAAACCTTCCCAGCTCATATCACTTCCTCTCCGGAGGTGCCTGAAGCTTGTCAAAATGGGAATTGGTGGCGTCGAGTGTTTGGAATCCGCAAAGCGTAGAGCGGCGGGAAAACCGTCTTAGGAAAGACGCAGTGTGCGCGAGTGCACCGGCTTGGAGACGCCAGCCGGACCGACCATCGACGCGACGCGTTACACTGGCTCGCACAAGATCTCTCATCATCAGCCATCGCTACCAATGGCGACATGGATCGGATTTCAATCCCACATGAATCGACGAAGTTTTCTCGTGAATTCGTTAGCAGCTACCGCCGCAGGCCAGCTATCCGCCATGGCGAGTCCAATGCCTTCAAGCGCGGCTGCGGCTGCAGGTGATGCCAGGGTCGCCGTCCTGCTGGTGGATACGGACAGAGTGACTGTCCCGATCGATCAGCGAATCTATGGCCAGTTTCTCGAACATATCAACCACTCGGTGGAGGATGGGCTCTTTGCCGAGCAGATTCGCGGTTCGGGGTTTGAGGGCGAAGACTTCAAGACATATTGGAAGATGTTCTCGGACCGTGGTCTTGTCGAGGTTGCAGATATTGATTTCCAGAACGGAAAGAAAAGCGTGCGCCTCCACGTTGATGGCGGTCACGCGAGTATCCAGCAAGGCCGTCTGTTCCTCGATACGGGGATCAAATATGACGGCTCACTCTGGATCAAGCGCGAAGACGGCTCCCCTCAGTTGGCGCTTCGAGTGACAAGTTCGACAGGAGTAGTAATCACTTCGATGCCACTTACGTTGGCGGGCTCGGATTGGCAGGAGATTCCTTACTCGTTTACCAGTTCTGTGCGAGATACTCAGGCATTGATCGAGGTTAGCGCAACGGGACACGGCACACTGCTGCTCGACTTCATCTCCATGATGCGGGCGGATGTACGTCACGACGGCATGCTGCGTCCTGACCTGCTGCAGGCCCTCAAGGATCTCCGCCCTTCCTTCATTCGTTGGCCTGGAGGCTCTTTTGCTTCTACGTACAAGTGGAAAGAGGGTATCGGACGTTACGCCTCGCGCGGATACCACCCAAACACCTACTGGGGCGGATACTCCGACTATTTCGGTTTTGGAACAGACGAGTTCCTCGGGCTGTGCCGGAAGCTCAACGCCGAACCTCTGATCACACTGGCTTGCCCCGGGACGAAGCCCGAGCAGGTCCAATACGCCATGGACTGGGTCCACTACCTTAATGATCCCCCAACAACCGAATGGGGACGGATGCGTGCGTCCAACGGCCATCCCGATCCCTACGGCGTGAAGTTTTTCCAGATCGACAACGAGCCTATGAATAACGGCTTCACGCCAGAGCATTATGCGGAAATTGTTAATGTTTATGGGAGTCGGCTGCGTTCCATTGCTCCCAACGCACGAATCGTGGCGTGCGGACAAAAACGGTCCAATGATATGGATTGGAGCGAGAAGGTCATCGACATTGCCGGAGCTAACTTCGACATTCTTGGCTGTCACAACTACGAGTACGAGCCGGACAACTTTGAGACTGGCCTGAGGCGCATCCGTGACTACCTTACGAAGCTGCGGGACTACGTGCGCGCTTCGAAGCACCCACACATCGAAATCGGCGTTCTCGAGTGGAGCCTCCAGCACACCTACGATTGGCGCGCCGGACTCCACGCGGCCGGCAGCCTGATGCTTTACGAGGAACTCAGCCCGGACTTGACGATGACCTGCCCCGCGCTGCTCATGCGGAACACGACGGACGATCCGAAGTGGACCTCCTCCATCTACCACGATCACGTGTCATGGTTCCCGGGTGGAAGCTACGAGGTGGAGAAGCTGTTTCGCGAGCACTACGCAGAACGCTATCTTGCGTCTGCAACCGGAGCATTTCATGACGTCCCGGATCGAAGCGTTCTGTTCGACAAGATCTCAACGGCCATCCCGTCAGAGTGGCTGGGCGGCTCCGTCGAAGCCATTGCAACGACGAGTGCTGATGGCCGCCGCATTGTGATCAAGGCTGTCAACTACCGTGCAGAGCGGAACACGTTGCTCGTGCGGTTGCAAGGCACAAGCGTGCCGGCGAAGGCTTCAGCGAAGGTGTACACAATTACCGCAGGCCTATTGGATTCCGCATCGCTGGATCATCCGACTGCGATCGCGCCGGTAAGTCGGCCGTTGAATTATGCGAAGGACTTCTCCGTTGATCTTGAGCCTTATACCGTTGCCGTAATTGAAATCAGAGCGGAATGATCTCGTTCTACTGTGGCTTAGCCAGGACAGTTTAACTAAGGGTTATCCGAGCCTTGCTTTGCAGGGGTATGGTGGGCCACGATGATGCTGTCACTCCCTGAATCGTTTGGCAGTTTTTAAAATTTGCACGCTGTCACCTTTGGGTCATTATGCCGAAAGGTTGTGGAGCCGATGAAGGGAAACAATGAGTATTAAGGTCACCAGTTCCAGCTTAGCCCGAGTGTTGCGCGATGAAACCGGTCAGGATTTGGTCGAGAATGCCTTGGTTGCAGCACTGCTTGGGCTGGGCGCGGTTGCTGCGATCAAGTCACTCTCGACGAAGATTGTGACAGCCTACGGCTTCGTAGGTATGTCGCTGACTAGCAGCATCTAAATGGCGCCACCCACGGGATGGATGAGTCGGATCTGGCTGGCTCTCCACCCCGACGTACGCTGAAATCCTGGAGCGCCTGCTCGCCTTCCATTACCTGCGCACCGCTGTAAGCCTCTTCGTCAGACTGTCGGCACTCCCTCGGTTCCTACGTAAAGCGAGTAGATGGATTGGCTCGCGGTCATGAAGAGACGGTTTCTTTTTGCGCCCCCGAAGCAGAGGTTGGCGCAGGTTTCCGGGAGATGGATTTTGCCGATGAGGGTTCCGTCGGGGGCGAAGATGTGGACGCCATTGAAGCGTTCGTCGCCCCAACCTGCGGCGGACCAGATGTTGCCGTCCACGTCGCAACGGATGCCATCGGAGTTGCCGGGGGCCAGGTTGGCAAAGATGCGACCGTTCTTCAGGTGTTTCCCATCGACGACCTCGTAGACACGGATTGGCCGCGGGTCGTTGGGTTTCTTTGCTGCGCCGCTATCGACGATGTAGAGCAATTTTTCGTCGGGCGAGAAGCAGAGGCCGTTGGGCTTATCGAGATCGCTGGTCACGACTTCCGCGACGCGGGTTTCGGGGTTGAGCCGGTAGACATTAGCGGGAAGTTCGAATGTAGCTTTGTGGCCTTCGTAATTCGACATGATGCCGTAGCCAGGATCGGTGAACCAGACGGCCCCGTCGGTGTGGACGACAGCGTCGTTTGGGGCGTTTAACTTCTTGCCTTGGAAGGTGTCCATCAGCAAGGAGACGGAGCCGTCGTGTTCGGTTCGGGTGACGCGGCGCGAGTCGTGCTCGCAGGTGATCAGTCGGCCCTGACGGTCGCGGCAGTTTCCATTGCTGTAGTTCGAGGGCTTGCGGAAGACGGTGACTTCTCCCGTTTCCTCAAGCCACCGCAGCATGCGGTTGTTGGGAATGTCGCTGAAGAGGAGGTATCCGCCATCTCCGATCCAGACTGGACCTTCGGCCCAGCGGGCACCGGTGTAGAGACGTTCTACCGCAGCGCTGGTGAGCCGGTATTTGTCAAACCGGGGGTCGAGGACTTCGACTGCTGGATCGGGATACGGGATGGGAATTTTCGGTTCCGGCTGCGTGGCAAAAGCGGCGGGTTGCAAAGCCAGGGCCATCGTCGTTCCGGCTGCCAGACTTACGAATCTGCGTCGTTCCATGGGTATCCCTCAAGCAGAATAATCCGCCATGGGGAATCAGCTTATCACGATGACTAATCACGTCACTTCCGGCACAGAATTGTGGCAGGGATCTTTTTGGATTACTGGATCTCGAAGTCTGCGAAGGGCTTTCCGGGGATTGCGGGGCGGGTTGCTTTGGCCTTTGCGAAGACTGCTTCCACTGTGGCGAGCTCCTGGCCGATGATTTCAAGGCGCGGCGCTCGGACTCGGGCGGAGCCTACTCCGGCCTGCTGCTGCACCCACTTGATGAGCTGTACGAATTTGGGGACGGTATCCATGCGGAGGAGGGGAAGGAACCAGCGGTAGAGCTCGAGGGTTGCGGCCTGGTCGCTGGTAGCGGCTAGTTCCATGAGGCGAACGGACTCTGCGGGATAGGCATTGACGAGGCCGGCGACCCAGCCAACCGCACCGGCGGCTACGCCCTCGACGAGGAGGTCGTCGACGCCAACACAGATTTGGAGGCGGTCGTCGAGTAGCTCGCGGATGGCGGCGATGCGGCGTACGTCGGCGGCGGACTCCTTTACGGCGCGGAGATTCTGGTGTTCGCTGGCTAGCTCGGCGACCTGCAGGGGCAGGAAGTCTGTCTTGTAGGCGACGGGGTTGTTGTAGAGCATGCAGTCGAGTTGAGTGGCGGCGATGACGGTGCCGACGTGGGCCTTCATCTCGTGCCAGTCGGAGCTGTAGACGTAGGGTGGGAGCACCATCAGGCCCGAACAGCCGGCCTGTTCGGCGTCTTTTGCCAGAGCAACGGCTCCGCTGGTTGAGAGAGCGGAGATTGCGGCGATGACGGGTTTGTCGCCAGCAATGCTGACGGCGGTCTTGAGGATTGCGACTTTCTCCTGGTGCTCCAGGGTGGCACCCTCACCCAGCGATCCGAGCATGACGAGACCGGCGCATCCGTTGCCCAGCTGCCATGCGGCGTGTTGCGCGAGGAAGCGGTGGTCGACGTTCATGTTGGTGTCGAAGGGGGTCGTCAGTGCAGGCAGTACGCCGGTAAAGTTCATACAGTCTCCTGCGGTTGTTGGGCCTTAAATCTTGAGGCGAGGTAGGGGGAGCGATCGATGGGGGAGACACGTCCGAGCAGGCTATCGACCAGCAGCTTTGCGGCGCCGGGGGAGCAGGTAATTCCGAGGCCTTCAAACCCGGCGGCGAGATACAGGGACGGGTCGTCTGTGAGGCCGGTTGCGGGGCCAATGAGGGGAAGTTTGTCGGGGGTTGCGGCCCGGAATCCAATGCGTACTGTTTCGGTTTCAATGTCGGCTAATCCCGGCATGTAGCGGTAGGCGCGGGCGAGCAGACGATGGACGATGTGGACGTCGACCGCGTGGTCGTCGTTGTCGTACTGGCGTGATGCGCCGATCATGACCTGGCCGTTGGGGCGGGGTTGGACGTTGAAGGCGACGGAATCGGATTCAACTTTGTGTGCGCTCTTCAGGTATCCAAGCTCTACGAGTTGGTGATGCAGGTAGCCGGGTTTGGGCTGGGTGATGACGAGATGTCCCTTGCGTTTGCGGATCGGTAACGACGGCAGCAGGTCGCAATCTACGCCCACGGCCAGTACGATCTTTGGCGCGGTCAGCAACGTGCCATCCGCGAGACGAACGGTGCCGGCCGTTGCACGTACGGCTCGCGAGGCAAAGAGCGTTGCGCCGAGCCTGCGGGCGTCCGTGAGATAGTAGGCTGCTGCGGCCGGTGGGTGGCAGGTGCCGTCTCCCGGGACGAAGAGCGCGCCGGCGAGGCCGTCGCGCAGATTGGGCTCTTCTTTGGCGAGCCTCATTGCGCCAAGTAACTCGACTGCGATACCTGCAGCCTCGTACTTCGCGAGGCGGGCGTGGACCTCGACCATCTCCTCATCGTTGGTTGCGACCCAGATGGTTCCTCGCGATTGATAGGCGGCATCGGGCGGCAGGACTGTCTCTGCCTGTTGTTGCCAGACGGCGCGGGAGTAAGTGGTGAGGGCTAGATGTGCGGGGGTGTCGTCCATGGCGACGACGTGTCCCATACCAGCAGCGGTCGCGGCAGCACCGGGTGGTCCGCCTTCTACGATGGCGGTTTTGAGGCCGGCCAGCACGCACTCCCGTGCACAGGCTGAGCCTGCAATCCCCGCGCCGACGATGATGACATCGAAGCTCATAGGTTAGAAGCGAATCCCATTTACGAATGGATCTGTCGCGTCGAACAGGAGCTTCGACTCGCTGGTAATCCAGGCCCGACCCCGAATTTTTGAGGATACTTTTCCATCTTCGAGGGCTTCGACGCTTCCGTGGAAGACCGTTCCGAGTATGCTCTCCTGTCGCCATATTTGCTCGGGCGTAAGCTTGCCGTCGGCATAGAGGCAGGCGAGCTTTGCGCTGGTTCCGGTGCCGCAGGGCGATCGGTCAAACGAGGCGCCGGGGCATAGGACGAAGTTGCGGGAGGAGTTTTGCGGATCGTGGGCTGCGGTAAAGAACTCTATGTGGTCTATGGGCTCGCCGGCGGGGCCGGTGATGCCGGAGGCGTGGAGTGCGGACCGGATGGCGGTGGAGGCGGTGATGAGTTGGGCACGGCTAGCGAGGGTGAGATTGTAGGGGTGATCGCATATGAGAAAGAACCAGTTGCCGCCGTATGCGAGGTCGCCGGTTACGTTTCCAAAGGTTGGGACTTCGACTATAACTCCAGACCTGTAGCGGTAGCTTGGGACGTTGGCCACGGTGACGCTGCCGTCCTCGTGGAGTTCGGCTGAGACGATGCCTACGGGGGTTTCGATGCGATGCGCTCCGGGAACGATTCGGTCAAGGTGGGCGAGGGTGGTGACGACGCCGATGGTTCCGTGGCCGCACATGCCGAGGTAGCCGACGTCGTTGAAGAAGATGACGGCGGTTGCAGAGTTTGGGTGGATGGGTTCGAGCAGGAGCGCGCCCACGACCACCTCAGACCCGCGTGGCTCGCAGACAATTGCCGAGCGAAAGCTGTCGAACTGGGTGCGGAAGTGTTCGACGCGTTCGGTCAGCGGTCCGGTCCCAAGGTCTGGGCCGCCCGCTACTACGACGCGGGTGGGTTCGCCCTCGGTGTGCGAGTCGATGACCTCGACGGTTCGATAGCTGCGCATCTGGAAGATCATAAAATGCCTAGAAAGTGTCCTTCCGTTCCATGTGGGCTTCGATCTCGGCGCGGGTCCGCCAGACGTCGCGCCACTGCTTGCTTTGGAAGAGCGGAAGCTGATCGGTGTGGTGCGCGCAACTGGGCTGTGAGCAGTCTCCGTAGCTGACGAGCGCCTTGGCGTGGATAGGTTGCGAGAACTCCATTGCGATGGTGAAGCCGTCGCCATGGACTGGGGTTGCGATTCCATCTTTTACCGGGCCGGGGGTGACGACACGGAAGATTCCGATGGCTCCGGGACCGCCGTTGCCGGGGAGGTCTACGCCATCGACCGGGGCTCCCCGGGGGCCTGCTGCTGCACCGGCGCTTTGACCGTTGATCTGCAGCCGCAGGAAGTCGCCCCATGGCTTGTCGAGCGCGCCGAAATCTTTCTCGACGGCCTCGGCTGCGGCATCAAGCATCGCGGCTGCAGCGGCGGGGTCCTTGATCCCCGAGGGTGTAGTCAGGGGCTTATCGAGAGCGTATGGGACAGCGTAATTTTTCACCGCAGCCAGTCCGGCAGCGGGCATACCGAAGCGAGTCGACCAGTTCCAAAAGAGCAACGTGCCCTTGGAGTCGGTCTCCGCCTGGTGGTCCCACTCCTTCAGCACCGCAGCCGCTGCCTTGGCTCGGGGAGTGCCGTATTGAGCGACTGCCGCGAGCAGGTCGGGCAGCAGGCGGTCGGCCCCTTCGGAGCGAGTGGAGAGCTTCTTCTTCAGCAGCATGTCGAAGCTGATTTTGGGGTCCTCCGAGAGCATCCGGAGGCCGCGATCCGATCGGAAGTAGGGCCACTGCGCGGACATGTAGGGCGGGTAATCTTTGGGATGGATCATGGTGGGCCAAGCGGCATCCCAGGGTGGTTCGTTGGAGTTCTGGACGTAGCCGCTGGACGGGTCGATGATTTTGGGCATGTCTTCGTAGGCGACCGTGCCGGTGGGCAAAAGTTTTGACGTGTCTCCCGCGACGGGCTTGTTCCAGAAGTCCCAATCGCCTTCTGTGCGCTTGGGAACCGGGGCGTTGAAGAGGTATTCGATGTGGCCGTCACGGTCGGCATACAGGATGTTGTAAGTGGGAATCTGCAGGCGCTTGAGCTGTGTTTCGAACTCGGCGAAGTTATGCGCGGTGCTCATCTTGTAGACCTGCTCGAGCATGAATGGCTTGTCGAGGCCGGCGGTCAGCAGCGCGACGGGACCGTCACTGTCGCGGCGAATGATTGGTCCGTGGACGGTCGTCTGGACGTCCACTGACTCGGTCTTGTAGCTGCCGTCAGGCTGCTTGATTTTGATGGGGTAGGAGGCCGTGGTGAAGGGAAGAATCTTGCCATCGAACTTGTAGCCGCCGTCGGCTTCGATGATCTTGTAGAGCAGATGATTGTTGCTGGTGTTGACCGTGTTGGTGATAGCAACGTAGTCGGTGAAGACGAAGCGCAAGGCGGGGACGCCGATCTGTGTAGCGCCGTAGAGGTTGATGCCCGGGGCCTGAAGGTGGACCTCAAAGTAGGACTGCTCGCCGCCCCATGCGAGGTGCGGGTTGAGCAACATCATCGCCTTGCCGCTGGTCGAGTGCGCTGGGCCGATGGCCCAGCCGTTGGAGCCGTCGGCGAGGTCTTCCGGAGTGTTGCTAAAGCCGTTGGCTTCGGGCTGCTGGAGTTCGGCGAGATCGGCTCGTGACGCAGCGGTGCGAGGTGGCGTGGCGAGGTTTCGTCCAGCGGTGAATTCGAAGTTGTAGAAGTGCTGCTCGTGCTCGATCAGGTCGAGCGCAGTGATGGGCAGTACTTGCTTCACTTCCGGTGCGAGAGCCTCAGGATGCGCGGCTGCGTAGGCATTGATACCGGCGGCGAATGCGTCCAGGTAGGAACGGAATTCGGGGGTCTGTTTGGCAAGCCACTCTACTGAGCGGGATGGGACTTCGTTGGTCCAGATCCAGCGATCTGTCTTGAGGTTGGCCTCGGCCTCGCCGGGTCCGAAGTACTCTGCGCCGCGACCGCGTGAGCCGCCGATGACGTGCAGCATCAGGTCGCCGTGGGCGGCTGTCTCGGCGTAACCGAAGCAGTAGAACATGTCTGTGGTGGACTTCGCGAAGACGTGTGGCACGCCGTATTTATCCCACAGAATCTCCGATCCCTTTTGCGGGTGGTAGACCGGGGCCTGCGCTTGGGCGAAGGGGCTGAACAGCGTGGCGGCAAGCAGACAGGCGAGGCGGCAGGACTTCATAGCGGACGACTCCTTACGGCGTAGAGGCTGCGAAAAGACCGGGACAAACTGTGGTGGATTGGATTGACTATATCAGCAAGCTAAAAGTGCTTGTAGGCGGGATTGAACGCCGGGCGGGGCTGCGCGTGAATGTAGGCGGAGGCGTCGTAGGCCTGTTGCGCGGTCAGAATCCCCATGCGGTTTTGAGGCATGTTGTGTTGGACGAAAGCGGCCATCTTCTTGATTCCGTGCATTCCGGCGCCGTCGTTGAACGAATCGGGGCCCCAGAGCGGCGGGAAGACGTTGGGCTTGCCTTCGCCGTTTTCGCCGTGACATCCGGCGCATTGCGTGGCGTAGATCTGCTGGCCACGGACGGGGTCGGGAGTGAGGTCGGCGATCATGACGAGGCCGCGTCCGACGTAGGGCTTACGGCCGGGTTCTGGTGTCGAAAGCCAGGTGATGTAGTCGACGAGCGCCTTCATCTCGGGGCCCTTGTAGTCCAGCGGCTTGCCGTTTTCGCTGCGGACGAAGCATTCCTGAATGCGGTCTTCGAGCGAGATGACGTGGCCGGCGCGCTGGTTGAACTGCGGAAAGGTTGCGCCGACGCCCACGACTGCGGAGGCGAAGGGCTGGATGCCGCCCTCGGCATGGCAGCTGGCGCAGCTTGTCTTTCCGCCGGTGAAGTGCGAAGCGAAGAGTGGGGTCTCGTTGAAGATGGCCTGGCCGCGGCGGATGCTGTCGCCGAGCTTGTTGTTGGGGATGGAAGATGTTGGCGGTGGCGTCCAGGTGAGTTGATGAAATTTTGCATCGCGCGCTAGGTCGTCGGGGAACTCGGAGAGTCCACGCAGGCTGCGGACGTGCAGGCCCACGACGATTGCGCCGCAATAAAGCAGCACAATCATCGCGATGATGGAGATCACCAACGGGCGTCGCATGGGTTAATCCTATCCTGTCGTGTAGGCGTATTTGCCTTCGCACTGGAGCATCGCAAGGGCCGAGACCATCGCCGGAACGGAGATGACGCCGGGCAGCATGTGCGACTGCAGATCGTTCACGACTTCTTCGACGTCGACCTTCAGGCCGAGCTTTTTGATGATGCGGCCAGCGGCGTTAGTGGTCGCGTTGTGGCAGCTCAAGAGCACCAGGCCGCGCGGTGCGAGGGCCTGCACGGAGTAATCCTGATAGACCGAGTTGTGGTCCTGGACATCGGTGGTCGCGCTCGCATTCTTCAGGTAGAAGAGGTTTTTCGTGGCGGGCTTCGAGGTCTTGGGGTCGTCGGTCTTGGTATAGTCGCCGAGCTGGTACTTCTCCCACATGGAGTCGTCGAAGTTGAGCAGGTTCGCGGAGCCGCGCAGGGCCGCGACCATGACGATCTGATCGGCGGGAACCTTGAATCCAAACTGCAGGCCGTTGATGGAGTTTTTGATGGGCGACATGAACTCGCCACCCTGGAGGTTGGAGACGTCGAACGCCTGCTTCACGCGGGCCTTCGATTTCAGCAGCTTGTCGAACTCCGCGGCGTGCCAGTCGTTGGGCATGTAGATGATCTGCGCGTCGGCGTTTGTTGCGGTTACACCCAGAGTTCCGAGGGCGGCTACGCTTGCGCCCACGCTGCCGACAAATGACCTGCGACTCATGCTCATCGAAAGTTCTCCTTGGTGCTGGTTGATTTTGGTTAGAGATACAGTGTCGCATTTGTGGCGGAGTTCGCAAGGGCAAAAGCAACGGCTTGAACGGGGATTAGGGGGATAAGGCGGGATGAGAACGAATTACGGAGATTCTGGCTTTGGCAGAATGACGGCGTGTTCTTGAGCTGGATTTGGCTGCTATCATCCGGCATGCACATTGAGACTCAGCCGAACCTTGGCCCGGAAGTGGATACTCCCGGGTGGCAGTTTGCCGTGGCATCCGGCGTGCTTGGCTGGGTGCTGGACGCCTTCGATTTCTTCGTCATCGTCTTCCTGTTCAACGAGCTGTCGAGCAAGTTTCATGTGCAGAAGTCGGCGATTGTGTGGTCGCTTACGTTGACGCTGGCGATGCGTCCGGTGGGGGCGTTCCTGTTTGGCACGCTGGCGGATAAGTTTGGGCGCAAGAAGCCGCTGATCGCATGTGTACTGTACTTTTCGACCGTGACGGTGCTTAGCGGATTCGCTCCGAACTATCTCTTTTTCATGGTGATGCGGGCGCTGTACGGCATTGGAATGGGCGGGTACTGGGGGATTGGGGCGTCGTATGCAATGGAGAGTGCGCCGCGTCGCAAGCGCGGGATGCTATCCGGCGTGATGCAGGGTGGATACCCATTTGGCTATCTCTGCGCGGCGATTGGGATGCAGACCGTTGCGCCGAAGTGGGGCTGGCAGGCGATGTTTCTGATCGGCTCGGTGATTGCGATTTTGATTGTGCTGATTACATTGAAGGCGCCGGAGTCCGAGGCGTGGAAGCTGCATAAGAATCCGTCGCTGGGGGCGATCTTTCAGCAGCTGTTCCTGCATAAGAAGATCTTTGGCTACATGCTGCTGCTGATGAGCGTGATTACCTGCCTCTCGCATGGGACGCAGGATTTGTATCCTGACTTTCTGAAGGAGCTTCCGTTCATCGCGCATGCGAAGGTGCTGGGCATGGCGGCGGGTCTGGGGATTCCGGTGCTGTACAACATTGCGGCGATCGTGGGGACGATCAGCTTCGGGGCGCTGTCGGAGAGGACGGGGCGGCGGCTGGCGGTGATGGGTTCGCTGACGCTGTGTGTGCTGTCGATTCCGGCGTGGGCGTTTGGTGGGTCGCTGGTGGCGATTGTGATTGG
>JAYVZU010000338.1:0-13881 GCA_043783075.1 Rhodanobacteraceae bacterium | reverse complement strand
GCTAAATGCGCCCTCGACGCACTCCGGTCCTGTGATCGGGCCAAATTTGGAAAAGGAGCTTGAGGGCTTCCAGATCATGGGAATCAATTACACCTCGGTCCCGACGCCTCCCCGCCAGATTGTTCCCGGCCGAGCGCCCGGTAGCGGCATGATGGGAGCCTATTTCGGCGGACACAACTCCTTCACGCAAGCCGAGGCGTTCGGGCCTATCCAGAACCCAATAACATTGGCAGAGGCCCAGAGACGGGCAGCAGAGCTGAACAAGTTCGGCAAGATCGGCAAGAAATTCGATGTCAAGATGCTCGTGCACAATCACACCGGTGAATTCGAAAAGCTGACTGATAGCGAAGGCACCGAATACGATGTTTATCTCGCCGAATGCGATCCCGACCTTGTTGCCATGCAGCTTGATCTCGGCTGGGCCACCATCGCAGGTCAGGACATCGTCGGGCATGTTCAAGAAGCACCCTCGTCGATTCGAACTTCGGCATATCAAAGATATGGTCGGCATCCAGAAGCTCGACACCACCGTCAGCCCTCTGCACCGGATTGATGCCGTAACGTTCGAGCCCTACGGCGTCGGTCAAATCGACTACAAGCCCTTCTTCGATAACGCCGAAATCGCCGGACTAAAGCACTTCTGCCTCGAACAGGACAATGCCGCAACCTGAGGCGACTCACTTTCCTGCGCCCGCATCTCTTACCAAAACCTATCTACGATGTTGACGACAGGTTCTCTACCAAACGCGCGGTATCCAGCAAAATGACACGAAGCCGCATCAGGCATAGCGGAAGAGCGCTTTAAAGCCGAAATCCATGTGGTTCTGGATATGGCAATGAAAGAGCGTCAGCCCCGGCTGGTCCGCCGTAAAATCAACCGCTGCTCGGCCATAGTAGGGGACCACCACTGTGTCCTTCATGAGGCCCGACGTCTTTTTCAGATTGATCTCGGTGAGTTCCAGATTATGGCGATGCAGGTGCAGCGGGTGGGCGTCGTCGGTGCGATTGCGAAAGACCAGCCGATACCGTTGCCCTTGCGTCAGCACGAACTCATTCTCGTGCGGGTAGGGCTTGCCGTTGACCAGCCAGGTGTTGAACTTGCCAGAGCCACCCGGAATCTTCTCAAAGATCATATCCAGAATATGGTCTGGTTCTTTGGCTGGGCCGCCGGCGTTGCCGAAGACGGTGTAGTCCCAGCGCAGGGTCGACGGCGCATGCCACAGCGGCTGCTTGTGCGAGTTGGCGTACTCCACAATAACGCCGAGGCCCGCAGTGCGGATCTGGTCTTCGGTTCCGCCAAGAATCCAGACGCCGGGGTTGTTCATCTCGACGAGAGCGTCGATCCGTTCTCCCGCGCCGAGAAAGAGCGTCTCGACCAGTGCGGGGTTGGGGACGGGGTTGCCATCGAGCGCAATCACCTTGAACTTGTGACCCGGAAACGCGAGGCGGCGGTTCTCAATCGCGCTGGCATTCAGGATGCGGAAGAGAACACGCTGGCCTTCCTTGACTCGGAGCGGCTCGCCAGCGCCGAGGGACTTGTCGTTGATGGAATAGGTCATCGAGTTGACCTCGAAGCCGTTAGGATTCGTGTTCATCACTTCAGGTTTTTCAGGTTGCGGATCTACCTGACCCTGCTCGTCGGTATCCTCCATGCTGGTGGTGAAGAATGGCTCCCAGTCGCGGAGTGCGAGGAATATCTCCTGATCGTACTGCCCGGGTTCATTGGCCGGGTCAATGATCAAAAAACCGAATTGCCCGGTGTAAGAGCCTTTGTGGAGGTCGGATTCCGCCATGGCGTGGGAGTGGTACCAGCGGCTGCCAGCGGGTCTCGGCGTGAACTGGTAGCGGCGGCGCGACTGTGCCGGGACGACCGGCGTGCCCTCTTCGTCGACACCATCCACCTCGGCCGGTATAAGCAAGCCATGCCAGTGGACAAGCTCTGGGACGTCGGTGGCGTTGATGACGTCGATGGTTGTGGGCTTGCCCTCCTTCATTCGCAGGATCGGCCCCGGCGACGTGCCGTTATAGCCAATCGTGGAGAGAATGCGGTCGGGTGCGAGTTCTACGGTGACGGGGGAGATGCGAAGTGTAATGTCGGCAGTCGTTGCGGGAGGAGCGGCGGCAGGCATGGGCATCTGCGCTGGAAGGCGCTTTGCGGCAAGGGCGAGACTGGACAGCTTTAGGCTGGACTTCAGAAAATCACGCCGTTGCAAAGGGAATCTCCTAACGGATTAGACGCGCAGAATGTCCAGCCGCTGCGGGGATGGTCTCATGGCCGGACGAGTTGGCTCAAGCGTTCGGTGTACGCCGAAGTTGCTGAGACAATCTGGCCACTGGCCCGTCTATACATGCACGATACCGTATTGGCCGCGCGTACTGCAGCTTGAATCTGATATTCTCGCGCCACCGAACACGTTAGAGGGGGTTCCCCGATGAAACTATGGAAGACGTTGACGATTGCAGCGATTGCCGCCGCGTGCTGCACGGGTTTGTATGCGTTTCAACGCACTGCCGATTGGGGTTATCAGCAGGAGACAAGCAACGTGAAGGCTGAATTTGCGTGGTCGCGCCTTAGATTTAATTCCAACATGAGTTCCTATGGGGGATATGGCGGCGGCTACGGTCGCGGCGGCGGCAACTGGTCGCGTGATTATCCAAAAGCTGATCGGCAGTTTTTGATCGCACTAAATCGCCTTACTCGCGTGCAGGGCCGACCAACAGAGCAGGTCGTCAATCTCGACTCCGACGAAATCTTCAACTATCCCTGGGTCTACGCAGTGATGGTGCACACCTGGTCGTTTACGGATGACCAGGCGAAGCGGCTTCGAGAATATCTGCTCAAAGGCGGATTCCTGATGGTGGACGACTTCCACGGCACGCAGGACTGGGAGAACTTCATGGTCGGGATGCGGCAGGTCTTCCCCGACCGGCCCGTCGAAGACCTTACCGACAAGGACGAAATCTTCCACGTGCTATATGACATGGACGACCGCTTCCAGGTACCGGGTGAGCAGTACATCCGCACCGGCCGTACCTATGAGAAGGACGGCTATGTAGCGAAGTGGCGCGGAATTCGCGATGACCACGGGCGGATTGTCGTTGCGATCTGCCACAACATGCACCTGGGCGATGCGTGGGAATGGGCAGATGATCCGGAGTATCCGGAGCAGTTTGCGAGCATGGCCTTTCGCGTCGGACTGAACTACATCGTCTACGGTATGACGCATTGAGTAAGTGGTTCGTGGTCTTAGGTTAGGGATCAGTAAGGGCGCGTCTACTGCATGTTTGAGTTCTTCTTTAAGTACCCGATGACGGTCTTCACAAAGGGCAAATTTGTCCTCCTTGGTGCGTGGCCCGGATGGTTGCTTGTAGCAATGATTCTCGCAGTGGCCGGGGTCCTTGGACGGCTTATCTGGCTGCGCCTGCAAAAGCTAGAGCCGATAAAGGATGTGACGCCGCGCATGCAGCAACAGCGAGCTCTGGCAATTTGGGCGTTGCAAGCTGCATTGGTTGCACTAGTGCTGCTTTTGCTTTGGCAGCCAGCAATTGTGGTGGCTGAATTGAAATCCCAGCAAAATATTATCGCCGTGTTGGTAGACGACTCGCGGAGCATGGCGATCGCCGATAGCGGCGCGGATGGCAAATCCCAACGTGAAGCGGCGGCCCTGGCGGCTCTAAACAACGGCGTACTGGCTGGCTTGAAGAAGCGATTTCAGACGCGAGTCTATCGACTGGATGGAGAGCTTAATCGCGCGGAGAAGGCCGATTCGCTGAAGCCTGACGCGACAGCCACGCACATCAGCGCAGGGCTGAAACAGCTTGCGTCGGAGACTGGTGACCTGCCCGTCGGCGCGGTCGTCTTGTTGAGCGATGGGGCGGAAAATACGGGCGGCATTGATCTTGACACCATAAGCGCGCTGCGAAACCGCAGGCTGCCCGTCCATACGATCGGCTTTGGGCGCGAGCAGGCAATCCGCGATGTCGAACTCCAGGATGCAAGCCTCGCCCCCCGCGCCATGGCCGACTCGCGCATGCGGGCAACGGTGAGTTTGCGGCAGCGTGGGTATGCCGGCAACAAGGCAACACTAACGGCCAAAGATGGCGGTAAGATGCTAGCCTCGAAAGAGGTCACCCTCGCGGCAGACGGTCTGGTCCAGAGCGAGACATTCTTCTTCAACGCGGGTTCGGCTGGTGTGCGCCGTGTGACTTTCAACCTCGCCCCGCTCGCCGGAGAGGAGAACATCGCCAACAATGCGCTGACCCGGCTCGTAAGCGTCAGCGGTACACGGCGTCGAATTCTCTACGTCGAGGGCGAACCAAGGTGGGAGTACAAGTTCATTCGGCGTGCCGCAGAGGACGACAAGGAGTTGCAAGTCGTCACGATGCTGCGGACCACGGAGAACAAGATCTATCGGCAGGGTATAGGCGATCCCGCTGAGCTATCGGAAGGCTTCCCGACAAAGGCCGAGGATTTGTTTGTCTATGACGGCATCATTATCGGCTCAGTGGAGGCAGGGTATTTCTCGCCGCGGCAACAAGAAATTCTGCGTGAGTATGTCGACCAGCGCGGGGGCGGTTTGCTGTTCCTGGGTGGGCGATTCGCGCTCGCAGATGGTGGCTGGGGAGCGTCATCCATCACCGAGCTACTGCCGACATTTCTGCCGAACACGAAAGATACCTTTCACCGCGAGGCCGCATTGGCGCAACTGACCGCCGCCGGAGCAGATAGCCCGGTAATGCGGTTGGTTGATGACCCGGCGAAGAATATCGAACGCTGGAAGACCTTGCCCTACATGATGGACTATCAGGACGCCGGAAATCCAAAGCCCGGCGCGACGGTTCTGGCGGAGATGACCACCCAGAGCCACGCAAAGATGCCGTTGCTGGTGACGCAGAGCTATGGGCGCGGGCGCACAGCCATCATGGCGACATCGGGATCGTGGCGGTGGCAGATGAGCAGTGCATACGGTGACACAGCCCACGATCTCTACTGGCAGCAACTGCTTCGGTGGGTCGTGGCGGATTCGCCAGGGCGTGTTGTGGCCTCGATTCCCGATGCCAGGTTGATGGACGACGGGCGAGTAAAGCTCACCGCTACAGTGCGCGACAAGGCGTACGTATTAGCCCCGGATGCAAAGGTTGTGGCGCACATGATCGGACCGGAGGGAAGCTCGGCGATGGTCGATCTGACCCCAGTGCCATCCACACCCGGAACCTTTTCCGGCGAGTGGACGGCGGACAAACAAGGATCCTATGTTGCAGAAGTAACTGCAGCCCGTGGAGCGGACGAGTTAGGGCGAGATGTGATGACTTTCGAGCGGCAGGACGGCGTCGCGGAGAACTTCCATACGCAACAAAATCGCGACATACTCGAAAAACTATCCTCTGAAACTGGCGGCCGTTATTGGAAGACCGATGAATTAGCCAGGCTGTCGAATGAAATCTCATTCTCCGAAGCTGGAATCTCTGTCAGAAATACCAAGGAGCTTTGGAATATGCCAATCGTATTTCTATTGCTATTTGGACTCATGGCAGGTGAGTGGCTAATAAGGCGGAAGTGGGGCATGATATGAGGCTTTCACACTGGACTCTCACAACAATTCTGCTGTTAGCAACAACGCCGCTTCATGCCACCGTCTACTACGTCACGGTTGCTGGACTTGGCGGTGAACCGGACTATGAGCAGCGGTTTACTGCAAATGCAATGGATCTGGACAAGGTCTTTCGGGCATCCAGCGGAGCGCAGATCTATACGCTGACAGGGTCGCGGGCAACGAAGGAGAAAATAATCGAGACCATCGCCGCCATCGCGCGTCAGGCGAAACCAGAAGATGACTTTGTCGTCACGCTGATCGGCCATGGGTCCTACGATGGAGCGGAATATAAGTTCAATTTGGTAGGACCGGATATCACTGCTGGAGAACTAGCGGCAATGTGCGATCGAGTCCCAGCGCGCCGACAACTTATCGTCAATACAACAAGCGCCAGCGGCGGATCAGTCAACGCGCTGCAGCGCGCGGGACGCGCAGTGATTGCTGCCACCAAAAACGGTACGGAAAAGAATGCCACGGTATTTGCACGCTATTGGACAGAGGCACTCCAGGATTCAACGGCCGACGTCGATAAGAGCGAGTCTATCTCCGCGATGGAGGCGTTGAACTATGCGGATAAGAAGACGGCTACGTTCTATGAATCACAAAAGAGGCTTGCGACTGAGCATCCAGTCTTTGAGGATACCGGGCGTGGCGAGGCGATCAAAGTAAGTGCTGCGGAGGGACGCCAGGGTACTCTACTGGCTAGTTTCTCGGTGGTTCGAATCGGCGCAGCGCAAGCCGCAATGAATGATCCCGTAAAGCGGGAACTTATGCTGAAGAAAGAAGCTTTGGAACAGAAGATCGACGCTCTAAAGTACCAGAAGGCCGCCATGGAGCCGGGTGAGTACAAAAAGCAATTGACGGATGCGTTGCTACAACTTGCAAAGGTACAAGGAGAACTGGAGAAGTGAGGACAATCGGCGGACTCGGTGTGTTGCTGGTGCTGGCCTCGGCAAGCAATTGCTGGGCTGCGCCTACTCCCGAAAGCTGCCGAGCGATGCGCACGCATGGCAAGATCACTGAAGCCGCAGCTTGCTTTAACGCGTTGACTCGCAGCGCCAATCCGTACATAAGGGCCGAGGGATTATGGGGTTTGACGCAGTACGAGCCCTCGAACGAGGCATTTCGACTTGCAGCGGCCCAGCCTGGAAGCAAACCAATGGTCCGAGTGCGCTGGGGCATGCTGCTCCACGAGCGCTTCAATAATCAGGAGGCGGACGATCTATTCGCCGAAGCATTGAAGCAAGATCCGAACAACGCTGAAGCCTACTTGGGAATGGCGATCGTGAGTGCGGATGGGTTTGACAGCAAAGCTCACGAGTATGCGGTAAAGTCTATTGCGCTCGATCCAAAACTTGTTGCGGCACACGAGTTTATGGCCAACCTCGATCTCGAGAACCAAAAAATCAAGGACGCCAAGGTCGAAGCGGACCTGGCGATTTCCCTGTCGAACGAGGCGCTGCAAGCAATGGCAGTAGAGGCGGCGATGGATATGCTTGCGGATCGATCCCCCGATGCTTGGTTTGCGAAAATCGCAGATGTAAATCCAGCCTACGGTGAAGGCTATGCTCTGGTCGGCTATCACCTCGTGATGAATCGCCGCTACGACGAGGGGGTGAAGTACTATCGCAAGGCGATTGAGGTCGATCCGAAGTTGTGGTCGGCACGTTCACAACTCGGTATCAACCTGATGCGTCTCGGCCATGAGGAAGAGCCGCAGAAGCAATTGGAATTGGCCTATGAGAATGGCCAGAAAGATGCAGCGACCGTCAACAGTCTGCGACTGCTGGATAGCTATAAAAACTTCGTCACATTCCGCGACGCGACGACGATTCTGCGCCTGCGAAAGAATGAGGCCGATCTACTTCAGCCATATTTTCAGGCTGAGCTGCACAAAGCTATCGCGACCTACTCAGCAAAATATAAGATGACTTTACCGGAGCCTGTCCAACTGGAAGTCTATCCAGATCACGAGGACTTTGCAGTCCGGACGATGGGGATGCCAGGCCTCGGCGCTTTGGGAGTAACGTTCGGCGAAGTAGTCGCGATGGACAGCCCGTCAGGCCGCAAGCCTGGAGACTTCAACTGGGGCAGCACCCTGTGGCACGAGTTGAGCCACGTCTTCATTCTTTCGGCGACACATCATCGTGTACCGCGCTGGTTTACTGAAGGCCTTGCGGTTCATGAAGAAGGGCAGGCAAATCCGGAGTGGGCGAATCGTCTGACGCCGGAGGTTCTAGCCGCAATCCGCGATAAGAAATTGCTGCCCGTTGCTGATATCGATCGCGGTTTTATCTTCCCTGAATATCCCGCACAAGTAACCGTGAGTTACTTTCAAGCAGGTAGCATGTGCGACTTTATCCAACAGCGTTGGGGTGCGGACGCACTCTTGGGTATGGTGCACTCCTTTGCGGTGCTAAAGAGTACTCCCGAGGCGGTGACAGAGAATTTGAAGCTGACACCGGAAGAGTTTGATCTAGCTTACCTGACATGGCTAAATAAGCAAGTAGGCTCTGAACCTGCTGACTTTGATAAATGGCGCGAAGGTCTGAAGAAGCTGGTGGCCCTGCAAAAAGACGAGCAAAATGATGCCTTGGTCAAGGCCGCGCCTGAGGTTCTCAAGCTCTATCCCGGGTATGTCGGGGACGCGAGCGTCTACGAGTTGCAGTCGGTTGCAATGCTTGCGCTTGGCGATAAGAAGGGCGCCGCCGAAGCTTTGGCCTCCTACAAGAAAATGGGAGGAGAAAGCCCGGAGATGTTGACAAAACTGGCCTCGCTGCAGGAAGAGGCCGGCGACAATAAAGCATCCGCTGATACTTTGGATAGGATCAACTACATCTATCCGGAGAATGAGACTCTGCATCGTCACCTGGGAGAGCTGTGGCTGGCCCAAGACAACAATTCAGGCGCGGTACGCGAGTTTAAAGCGGTGCTTGCTCTAAAGCCCTTGGATAAAGCATCCGCGCAGTATGCGCTGGCGAAAGCTTACTTCGCCCAGGGCGATAAGTCGAAGGCCGAGGAAAGCGTGCTAGCGGCACTGGAGACGGCACCGGGTTTTCGACCCGCACAAAAGTTATTGGTGGAAATTGAGTCCACCGAAAAAAAGTAAGGATTACGAAAGGGAGTGATGGATGGAGACTTCGGAGACGGAACAGTTGCAGCAACGGATTGAACGCTTCAGAACGGTAAGGGACGCCATCGTTGCCCAGGTGAGACAGGTAATCGTTGGGCAGGATGAGGTGCTCGATCAAATATTAATTTCTCTGTTCGTAGGCGGGCACTGTCTGTTGACTGGCATGCCCGGCACTGCGAAAACATTGATGGTCCGCACCATCGCGGAGACACTTGGATTACAGTTCCGGCGCATCCAGTTCACGCCCGACCTTATGCCGTCGGACATTACCGGCACTGACATCATCGAGGAAGACATCACGACTGGCCATCGCAAATGGACATTCGTCGAAGGGCCAATCTTTGGCAACGTGGTGTTGGCAGATGAAATCAACCGTACCCCGCCAAAGACGCAGGCGGCAATGTTGGAAGCCATGCAGGAGCGGTCGTGTACAGTGCGCGGCCACATCTATAAATTGCCAGCGCCGTTCTTTGTTTTGGCAACCCAGAACCCAATCGAGCTCGAGGGAACATATCCACTGCCGGAAGCTCAGCTGGATCGCTTTCTTTTCAATACCTTAATGGACTACCTGACGCCGGCCGAAGAGTTGAAGGTCGTAGATATGACGACTGCGACACGCGCGGTCAAAGTGTCTGCTGTTACTAATTCCGAAGAGTTGCTCGACTTCCAGCAACTCGTTCGCATGGTGCCGATTGGCGAGACCCTGGCAAAGTATGTTGTAGATCTGGTGCGAGCGACACGCCACAAGAGTGACAATGCGCCGGACTTCGTCAAGAAGTATGTGAATTACGGTGGCAGTGTGCGTGCCGCGCAGAATATCGTACTGGCTGCCAAGGCGCGGGCGCTTTCGCGCAAACGCTACCACGTAACATATGAGGACATCACCGCACTCGCAATTCCGGTCCTGCGTCATCGCATTCTGCTGAACTTTCATGCTGACTCAGAACGCATTGATTCGGATGAAATTCTGGGCCGACTGATTTCCCATATGCCACCGCCAAAGGAGAGCTAGTGCAGCGATTCCTTGATCCACGTGTCCTTGCTGGAATCAACGGGCTCGACTTGATTGCGAAGACTGTCGTCGACGGCTTTGTAAACGGTCTGCACCGGTCGCCAGACTTCGGCTTCAGCCAGGAGTTCGCGGAGTATCGCGCGTACTCGCCCGGCGATGACCTGCGGCATGTGGACTGGAATTTATTCGCCCGGACTGAGCGGACCTACCTGAAGCGGTATCGTGGCGAGACGAATAGCCAACTCACTATTTTGCTGGATGCAAGTAACTCGATGCAGTACGGTTCGCATGAAGTCTCAAAGATGAACTATGCGCGTTACGCGGCTGCAGCCCTGTTCTATCTGGCGATTCATAACCAGCGCGATCCGGCGGGTTTGATTGTCTTTGATGACGAAGTGAGGGAGTTTATTCGACCTTCGACCCGTGCGGGCCAGTTGCCACGCCTGCTGGCCGGCCTGGAAAAAGCTGAACCTCGTGCCAGAACTAACTTTGCGAAGCCGATGAAGTACTTTCAGGAGTTACTTCGCCGGCGCGGTATGGTCATTATTATTTCGGACTTCTATGAGGATCCCGAAACAGTTGTCAAGACAATCGAGCCACTTCGCTTTCATGGCAGCGAGGTAGTTCTTTTCCACCTGCTTGACCCAGAGGAGATACAGCCAAAGTTGAATGGGCCGTCCATTCTTGTAGATCTTGAGACGGAGCAGCGGATGGAGGTTGTGCCCGATTATGTGAAAGGCGAATATCGGCGCAAGATGGACGCGCATCTGGAGCAGATGGAGTCCCGCACCAAGGCTGCGGGTATGGATTACCACCTCCTTGTGACGGATAAACCATTAGATGCCGCGCTGAGTGAGTATCTATTTCTTCGGCCGAGGAGGAACTAATGGGATTCTTCGCGCCATGGTTTCTTGCGGGTCTACTGGCTGTTGGGTTGCCGGTGTATATCCATCTACTTCGCCGCCATACCACCACCCCGCGCTCTGTGAGTTCGCTCATGTTCTTCGAGCGTGGGACGCAGAGTTCTACGCGGCACCGGCGGCTTCGGTATCTAGTGCTATTTACGCTTAGGTCATTGCTGATTGTGCTTCTGGCGCTGGTATTTGCGCAGCCGTTCCTGCGACGGTCATCTGCCGCGGCCAGTGACAAATTGCTTGTCGTTGCAGTGGACGATTCATTCAGCATGAAAGCCGGTACGCGGCTTGCTGACGGGAAGCAGCAGGCGTTGGCTGTGCTTGCGGGGCGCAAAACGTCGCAACGCGCGCAGGTGATGATTCTCGCCGGCGAGTTACAAGTATTGACGCAGCCAATTCAGGATGATGGCCAACTGAAGGCCGCTGTGGCTAGTATTCAGGCGAGCGATTCCCATGGGAATTTCGGTGAGCTTGGACGCGGTGTGCGGGCGTTGGCGGAGACTGTTCATTCGCCGATTGAGCTGCATGTATTCAGCGATATGCAGCAGTCGAATATGCCAGGTAATTTTGCTGACATGGTGCTCCCCGGGAACGTTGCGCTCGTGTTGCATCCCGTGGTGAAGCTGCCGATTCCGAACTGGACTGTCGAGAGTGTGAACGCGCCGTCCCAGTTGGTGGATACCAAGAAAGCGCGCGTGATTGCAGTGATTGCGGGGCACGGAACTCCCGTGGCAAATCGTACGGTTTCACTCGTCATCAATGGAAAGGTGGCAGCGACGAAGGCAGTAAATGTACCTGCAGATGGCCGCGTCACAGTTGCGTTCGACTCGCTGGAAGTACCGTTTGGCGAAAGTCGCTGCGAGGTTCGGATCGATGCAGCGGATGGCTTTGCAGCCGACGATACCAGTCGCTTTGCGGTCAACCGAGCCGACCCGGAGCGTGTACTCTTCGTGCATCAGGCTGGGGATTCGCGATCGCCGTTATACTTCGGCGCGGCGCTCGGTGCAGCGGCGCAGGCTTCATTTGTCTTACAGCCAATCATCGCCGAGCAGGCTGCGGATCTTGACCCAACGAAGTTCGCATTTGTGGTGTTGTCGGACGTGGCTGCAATTCCATCGATTCTGGAACACAGCCTGATGAAGTATGTCGAAGACGGCGGTAGCGTACTGATTGCCGCCGGGACTGCAGACTCACATCGCGAACGAATTCCGGTGTATGGCGATGTCGTCGCGGACGGGCATTTCTATTCGCGCGCGGGTAGTTTTGCCAGCGTTGGTGCAATGGACCAGAGTTATCCGGCGGTGAAGGATGCGGGCGGCTGGTTGGATACAAAGTTCTTCTATGCAGCGACCGTCGATCCGGCAGGATCGCGCGTCGTTGCGAAACTGGCGGATGGAACACCACTGCTTCTGGACCGGCTGAAGGGGCAGGGCCATGTGTTGCTGTTTACTTCGGGGCTGGATAATGTGACGAATGATCTCCCGCTGCATCCGCAGTTTGTTGCATTTGTAGATCAGGCGTCGCGGTATCTGGCCGGGGTGGAGCGCCTAAGCGGAGCTCGTCTGGTGGACTCCTTTGTCCAGTTGCGGAGTCCGACAACGACAGCCGTGACGAGTGGTGGAACCAGCGTCGAAGTGGTTGGCCCGGATGGCAAACGACCGCTATCGCTTTCGGAAGAGGCTACTGCGCAATCGTTCCGACTAAGCGGCGCGGGCTTCTACCATGTGCGGTTTGCGACCGGGCGAGATGCGCTGATTGCGGTGAATCCTGACCCGCGCGAGTCCGGCCTGGAGCTGATTCCGGATGACACGTTGAAGCTCTGGAGTGGCAGTGCAGGCGGCGGCGAGGCGGCGAGCGAGACAACAGGTGTCGACGCAAAGCCATTGGCTACTTACGGATTATGGTGGTGGGTTATGCTCGTGATGTTGGTTGCGGCGCTGGCGGAGTCGTTCGTCGCGAGCCAGTACCTTGGGACCCAGCGGGAGGAAGCATGAGCCGGCGAGCGGAACTCAACGAATATATCGGGCAGCTGCAATCGCGTCTGCGTCTGGATGCGACAGTGCGCGGCGCAGTGATTGTGGCTGCTGTCGCGCTACTTTCAACGGTCGCCATCACACTCATCCTGAACAAGTATGCGTTCCCGGAGAGTGGCCTTACACCTGCGCGAATCGTGTTGTTTGGGCTCATTGTTGCAGCCGTCGCGTTTGGACTTGCATGGCCCTGGCTCCGCATGAATCGCTCACGTTCGATCGAGCGTGCAGAGACTCGGTTCCCGGAGTTGGAGCAGCGACTCGTTACATTCTCCGAGCGTGAGCAGACTGGCGATCCCTTTATCGAGTTACTCGCAGGTGACACGCTGGAAGTGGCAAAGAGTGCGCCTCCGGTCGACCTCGCTCCGCAGGGCCGAGTGTTGGGGTTGGTGGCGATTGGCACGGCTTGCGTCGGAGTATTGCTCTGGATGATTGCTGCGGCACCCGGCTTTATGGGATATGGCGCGTCGCTGCTATGGACGGGGCCGAAGCACGATGTAGCGCCGCTCTATGAAATCAAAGTGACGCCCGGCGATCAGGCGGTTCGCCGCAATAGTGACCAGCTTGTTACCGCTCAGGTCGTTGGCCTCGATACGCACGATGTGAAGTTGTTCGCGCGGTATCAGAGCACGTCGAAGTGGGAGCCGGTTCCGATGTCTGCCGTAGAGGGCGGCGCTGGATTTCAGTTCCTTTTCGCTGGCCTTCCCGAAAACGTCGAGTACTACGTCGCAGCCGGAGCTGTGAAGTCGAAGCAGTACAAGTTTCGTGTCGTCGACCTGCCTACAGTCAAGCAGATTCAGGTGACCTATCACTACCCGAAGTGGACCGGTTTGCAGGAGGTCTCCGAGGAGCATGGCGGAGATCTGCGCGCCCTCGAAGGCACCGATGCAGAACTGACCATCGTGATGGATAGTCCATTGAAAGATGGCGTGTTCGTTGGCGACGAAGGACAGCCGCTGAAACTGGTTGCGGGCGAAGGCAATCGGTATCGTGCGACGATCCACATGGCGAAAGACGGCGCATATCATGTAGCGGCTATCGATAGCGGCCAGCAGGTGCGGCTAAGCGAGGACTACTTTATCTCGACCGAGAAGGCGAATCCGCCGTCGATTGCAATCGACAAGCCAGGCGCGGACTATCGGGCTTCTCCGATTGAAGAAGTGATGATCGGCGTAAAGGCCGGCGCGGATTTTGGCCT
>JAYVZU010000337.1:0-4646 GCA_043783075.1 Rhodanobacteraceae bacterium | reverse complement strand
AAAATGTGTCGTGATCGACCTTGAGTTGGTAGGAGAGAGTCAGGGTTCCGGCGAATTTGTGAGTGGTGCGGTCGGCCAGAATCTCGACCCATTTGCCTTTTACCGTGTCGCCTTCTGCGCCCCAGATGCCCTTGCCATCGCTGTCGCTGGTGGTTGCGTCGCCGGCGTCCGGGTTGGTTTGCTGCATCGTCCCATCTGAATTGAAGACGTACATATGGTAGGGAAACGGTGCGCCGGCATCGTCGACAACCCACGTGCCAACCATAGGATGGCGCGATTCGCTCTGGGTCTACAACAGAGGTAGACAACGACCGCGAGTGCGAGCACACCGACAACGAAGTAGACAGCAGACTTTTTCATCCCATGAGTCTACCGGGTCAAACCGGGGTGCAACCTGCTATTCTGCTGGCTCCAAATCACCACAACTCGGTTTGTGTTCTGAAGGAGCTTTTGCCAATGTTTTCCATGCGTTCTGTTGTTTCGGTTGGTCTGGTTGCCGGGCTTTTGGTGCCCGCAGTTGGGCTGGCTCAGAAGCCTGCGGAGAGGAAAGTTCCGTCGTACTACGGGCCGCAGCCTGCGGTGGAGAATATCGACTACGCGATGTACGCCCGGATTCGCGACGAAGGCCTGAAGCACTCGCATGTGATGGAGTTTGCCGGCGCGTTGATGGATGGCATCGGGCCGCGGCTGACGGGCTCGCCGAACATGGCGAAGGCCAATGCCTGGACCCGCGATACGCTGACTTCGATTGGCCTTTCCAACGCGCACCTGGAAGATTGGGGCGAGTTTGGCATGGGCTGGCTGCAGGTCAATTCGTGGGCGCGGATGGTCTCGCCGGATACGGCACCGCTGTGGCTGCAGGCTGCTCCGTGGTCCACTTCGACCAATGGTGCGGTAAAGGGCGATATCGTTTACGTCGATCTCGCGACGGCGGAGCTCGAAAAGCTGAAGGGCACGATGAGCGGCAAGATTGTGCTGCTTGGCGCGATGCGGACGACGCCGGATATTACCGAGGCGCTCTTCCATCGGTACACCGACGCCGAACTCGCCGAGATGGAAAAGGTTGAGGCGCCGCGTGCGGGCCAGCCGAATATTGCACAACTGCTTTCCGAGCGGCGCAGGATTGCCGGTCTGCGGGCGACGGCGATGAAGATGTTCGCCAGCGAAGGTGTCGCGGCGATCATTACGCCGACACGCGATGGCGGCAACGGCGGCGGTTCGGGCATCATCTTCGACGACAATGGCGCGAACCTTGCGCAGTCGGCGCAGAAGCCGGAGAACAAGGTCACGATTCCGAACGCGGTCATGATGATCGAGCACTACAACCGGCTGGCCCGGTTGGCGACGCACGGAGTTCCGGTGACTTTGGAAGTCAACATCGAAACCAAGTTCACGGGCGATCACGAGCACGGCTTCGACACGGTCGCCGAGATTCCGGGGACCGACGCGAAGCTGAAGGATCAGGTGGTGATGGTTGGCGGACACCTGGATTCGTGGATCTCTGGCACCGGCGCGACGGACAACGGCGCCGGTTCCATTGTGGCGATGGAAGCGGTTCGGATATTAAAGGCGCTGGGCGTCGAGCCGAAGCGCACGATTCGGATTGCGTTGTGGTCGGGCGAAGAGCAAGGGCTATACGGCTCAATGGGTTACGTGGAGCAGCACTTTGGCAAGTTCAACGATCCGGCGTCGGAGCTGCCGGCGTTCATGCGTCCGCACGGCCCGCTGACCACGACCAAGGAGTGGGAGACGCTGGACGCCTACTACAACCTGGACAACGGTACGGGCAAGGTTCGCGGCGTGTATACGCAGGAGAACTTTGCGATTGCGCCGATCTTCAAGCAGTGGATTGCACCGCTCTCTGACCTCGGCGTGACTACGGTCAGCTACCGCAATACGGGCGGCACGGATCACCTAGGCTACGACGCGGTTGGTCTGCCGGGGTTCCAGTTCATCCAGGACCCGATGGACTATGAGACCCGCGTCCACCACTCGGATATGGATACCTACGACCGGCTGCATGCGGCGGACCTGCAGCAGGCGGCGATTGTGGAGGCGATCTTCCTCTGGAACACGTCGCAGCGCGAGGAGATGATGCCGCGCAAGCCGTTCCCGCACCCGGAATTGGATAAGGAGAAGTCGGCTCCGCTGAAGGGGATTTATCCGGGGGCGAAGTAGCGGTACCCCCTCCCCCGGAAGTATGTAAAGTCCGGATCTAAGGGGGTTAAGTCTAAAAGTCTAACGGCCCTCCGGGAAGTTCGGAGGGCCGTTGTTCGTCTAATTTAAGGATACGGGATTTGGGGTAGGGATCGCGCCATTTTTCTTTTGAGGTAAGTGGCTGATTGCGGGTGGGTTGCGGCGGGGTGGGAAAGTATTTCGCTTGACACGGGAATTTGAGGGTTGGGGTGGGAGTGCGGAGGTCCTTTGTCGAAGCCCCTCGCGGTGAGGCTTGCGAGGGACTCCGCTCAGGATTGGAGATGCGATGAAGTTTATGTGGCATGCCTGAAGGCATGCCCTTCCGTTCGAGGCTTTGAATTGGGTGTATGTGGCGAGTCGAGGAAGACGGTTCGCTTTGCGAATACCCCACCCTGCCCCGCAGTGAGGCTTCGTGTCGAGGATGGGCACCAAGATTAGTGATGGTTTCAGAGCTTGGAATCTGCTATACAGACGACATCTATGACAAGGCCTTTGCAGAGTTGGCGGCTGTTCGTGTGTGTCGGGTTGTTTGGCGTTGGACTGGGTGCGTGGGGGCAGGGTGCGCCGGGTGGGCAGTATGCCGGTGAGTCCATCGTCTTAGAGAAGTCTGAGGCTATCTATCAGATGGCCGCCGATGGGACTGGCAGCCGCGTCATCACCAAGGTAGCGCGGATTCAGTCGGAGGCGGTGCTGCGCGAGGTGGGCGTGGTGTCGATTGCGTATGCGGCGAACTCCGAAAAGGTGGAGTTTGTGTTTGTGCGGGCGCGGCATCCTGACGGGACGGTGGTGGACACGCCGGGTAGCGAGGCGATTGAGATTTCGCCGCAGGTGACGCAGCAGGCGCCTTTCTACAGCGATCTGAAACAGAAACAGATACCGGTTCGCAGCCTGAAGGTTGGCGACACGCTGGAGTGGCAGGTCCGCGTGACGAAGACAAAGGCGGAGGCTCCGGGGCAATTTTGGGGGTCGGACAGCTTTGTTGATGAGGCGGTGGTTTTGTCAGAGGTGGTGGAGTTGCGCGCGCCGAAGGACAAGGCGGTCACGGTTTGGAGTCCGCTGTACAAGCCGACGGAGACCATCGATGGCGGCGAGCGGGTTTGGCGGTGGGAGCACAGTCAGCTCAAGCCGACGACGGGACCCGCGGCCGAGGCTGAAAAGGAAGCGAAGAAGAAGAAGGTCTGGACGGCGGAGCAGGAGCTGGATGCGAAGGAAGGGAAGCTGCCGGATGTCGCGTGGACGACATTCAAGAGCTGGGCGGAGGTGGGGGTGTGGTATCGCGGGCTGGAGGGCGAGCGCATGTCGGCGAACGCCGATGTGAAGGCCAAGGCTGCCGAGGTGACGGCGGGGAAGACTACGGAAGAGGCGAAGATTCGCGCGGTGTACGGGTATGTCGCGACGCAGGTGCGATATGTGGGGGTGGCGTTTGGGATTGGGCGTTATCAGCCGCACGAGGCGGGGGATGTCCTGCAAAATCAGTACGGCGATTGCAAGGATAAGCACACCCTGCTGGCGGCAATGTTAGGGGCGCTGGGGCTGCATCCGGATGCGGTGATGATTGGAGCGGGGATTCGGTTTAACGAAGCGGTGCCTTCGCCGGCGGCGTTCAACCATCTGATTACAAGGGTGATGGTGGACGGCAAACCGGTGTGGCTGGACACGACGTCGGAGGTGGCTCCGTACCAGGTGCTGCTGGTGGGGATTCGCGACCACCCGGGGCTGGTGGTTCCGGAGACGGGTGCGGCGAGGGTGGAGAAGACTCCGGCGGAGCTACCGTTCAAGGCTCTCCAGACGATGGAAGCCAATGGGGTCATGAGCAAGGACGGCGTTGCGACCTCGCGGATGGTGATCACGATTCGCGGCGACGACGAGGTCTATTTGCGGGCTGTGATGCGGCAGATTGCGCCAGCGCAGTACGACTTGCTGGCTCAGAAAATGTCGGAGGGCATGGGATACGGGGGTAAGGCGACGCATGCGGAGGTGAGCCGCGCGGAGGATACTGATCAGCCGTTCAAGATGAGCTACGACTACAAGCGCGAGGCACCGTCAAACTGGGGCGAAAACAAGCAGATGCTGCCGCAGGTTGCGCCGGTGTCGCTGCCGATGGTGGATGACAAAGATCCGCCGGTGCAGTCGCTCAATCTAGGTCAACCGCGGGTGGAGACGTCTCACTCGACGCAGAAGGTGCCGGATGGCTGGGGTGTGGAGCTGCCGGAGGCGATTCATGCGAAGTCTCCGTGGGCGACGGTGGATCAGACGTACAAGTTCGACAAGGGATTGATGTCGTCGGAGCGGCGGGTTGAGGTGCTGCAGGAGAAGGTTCCGGTGGCGAACTGGAAGGAATACAAAAAGTTTGCTGAGACGGCGAACCTGGGGATGGAGAACTATGTCCAACTGGTGCACTTTGAGGCTGCCGGCGCGGAGGATGTGACAAAGGATTCGCCGAGCGTGGG
>JAYVZU010000336.1:0-4648 GCA_043783075.1 Rhodanobacteraceae bacterium | reverse complement strand
TCCCGTCTCAAACACTTCCGCCGCTTCGCCACTCGATACGAAAAGCTCAAAACCAACTTCAAAGCCCTCGTCGCTCTCGCTTGCGCCTGGTTACACCTTCAGCTATATGTCGATACTGCCTAGAACAAACCAGCAGGGCGGCCCATCTTATCCCAAGCCGGATTTCTCCGAGATGGCCCCGTACCTCGACATCCTGAAGTACGAGAACGCCGACAACGTCACCGACCACAATCTCTACTTCTGGGTGCGCTCCAAATCCAACAACCTTCCCTCGTTCTGCATGCAGTTCCTCGACCGTAACGGCAGGATGATCGACGCATACGACACCTCCTGCGGAACAGGCATTCACATGGGTTACACCGCGCCGCAAGCCGGACAGAAAGCCAAGTTCGACGTCCGCATGCCAGACCCCCGGAATATGCCGAGCGTGGCAAGCGTCAGAGTCTTCCGCATGAAATAGCAGCCCATCTCGTACCATAGAGGAGTGACTCCCCGCCCTCCATCTACGTCTCCACCCTCATCGCCGCCGCCTTCTTTATGGAGAACCTCGACGGCACCATCATCGTCACCGCCATCCCCCAGATGGCGCGCAGCTTTCATGTCGGTGCCGTCAACCTCAACATCGGCATGACGGCCTACCTGCTGACGCTCGCCGTCTTCATCCCCATCAGCGGCTGGGTGGCGGCCGCTTCGGCACGCGCACCATCTTCGCCGCGGCGATCGCCATCTTTACCGTTGCGTCGCTCTTCTGCAGCATCGCCCACACGCTCACCGAGTTCACCCTCATGCGCATCCTGCAAGGGCTCGGCGGAGCGATGATGGTGCCTGTCGGCCGCCTGATCGTCCTGCACAACACGCCGAAGGAACGCCTCGCCCAGACCTTGGCCTACATCTCCTGGCCGGGCATGTCGGCGCTGGTTCTCGGGCCGCCCATCGGTGGATTCATCACCACCTACACCAGTTGGCACTGGATCCTGCTGATGAACCTGCCGCTCGGTATCACGGCCGTCATCCTAACCTTCCGCTGGATCGAAAACGTCCGCTCCCACGACCACCACTCCTTCGACTGGCTCACCTTCCTCTTCGGAGCCGCAGCCTCCACCGGCGCTGTCTACGGAATGGAAAACTCGGCGGCGAATCCGACCACTGGCAGCCCGCCGCCGCGATACTCGTCGGCAGCACAGTGTGTGGAGTGCTTGCGTTTGTCGCTGCGCGCCGCCGCCCCGACACCTCGCTGATCGATCTCGACTCGATGCGCCGCCGCACGTACTCGCTCTCCATTTACGGTGCCAGCGCCTTCCGCATTGCGGTGTCGGTCCTGCCGTTCCTGCTGCCGCTCATGCTTCAGATTGCGTTCGGCCTCACCGCGTTCCAGTTCGGTCTCTACCTCTTCGCGCTCTTCGGCGGAGACCTCTGCATGAAGGTCCCTGTGATCCCCGTCCTGCGCCGCTGGGGTTTCCGCCAGGTGCTCATCGTCAATGGAATCTTCTGTGCCGCAACCATCCTTGTCTGCGGAACACTAAGCCCCTCCACCCCGAACCTCATCATCGCCCTCATCTTATTTGTGCATTGAGCGTCACGCTCCATGGAATTCTCGTGCCTCACGACCCTTGCGTACACCGAGATCCCGCCGCACCGGATGTCCCGCGCCAACGGCTTCCTGAGCGCGATTATGCAGCTCTCGCTCGGCATGGGCATCGCCGTCGGAGCGATCATGCTTCGCCTCGCCGCCCACGCCCACGGTCACAGCGCCGCGCTCCCCCAACTCCGCGACTTCCACACCGCCATCTATGTCGTAGCGATCCTCGCGCTAGGCCCGGTAGTCGACGCGCTTGGTCTGCCCCCCAACGCCGGCGCCAGCACCAGCGGCCACCGCGCCGCGCTGGAAGTCACCCCCGCGTAGGTCCAAACTCAACGCCTATCTAACCTTGGGCGCGTCATAATTCAAACCCGCATGCTGTGGCGATGGATGATTCACCTTCGACGCCCTTCCCGTCTCCCGCATCCGCTTGTCCGCCTCCGCCCACGTCGGAAGCACCGCGTCCGCCTGTGTCCAATGCGCCACCGAAGCCTCATCGCACCAATGCAGCAGATGCGGCATAGCCTTCTTATGAGCGCCGGACGTCATGTACTGCCGCATGCTCTCTTGCGACTCCCACGCCGTCAGCGTCCAGAACGTCCACTTCTTATCCGGCAGCAGTGCCACCTTCAAACAACCCGGAGCCTTCTGTACCTGCATCTGCGACCGCACCGCATACAACGCAAAGCCCGGTAAAAACCGAATTGACCGAAGCCGCAAACGAGTCAAGCTGACGAAGACCATAGATCCCCCACTGACAGACTAAACGCTCTCAGTCCGGCGATGTGCCATGGAATCTTTGACAGCCTTCCAGAAAGCGCCGACCATGCTCATCTTTTGAAGAGGTGAATCTGTGATTCGATTCCTGATGCTCGTCCTGATCACTGCAACAACAGCCATCGCCCAAGTCAGCGCTCCAGACGGCGCTACCCTCTTCAAGTCAAACTGCTCTTCCTGCCACGACGCTGGCATCGCCCGTATCCCGCAGACCGCCGCGCTCAAGGCGATGCTCCGCAGCACGATTCGCCAGACCCTCGAATCCGGCCCGATGAAGATGCAGGGAGCAGCCCTCAACAGCGACCAGCGCGACGCCGTCATCAACTACCTCGGCGTGCCCGACAAGGTAGCCGCAATCGCCCCACCCACCGCCTTCTGCAAAGTCCAGAAGCCTCTGGGCAAATCGAGCCAGGCGGAGTGGCAGGGCTGGGGCGGCGACGCCTCCAACTCGCGCTTCGCGAACGCCGCAACAGCCGGACTCACCAGCGCCAACGTCCCCAAACTCAAGTGGGCCTTCGGTCTTGGCGAAGGCTCCACGATCCGCTCCCAAGCCGTCGCCGGTGGCGGCCACCTCTTCGTCGCAAACCTCACCGGCCAGCTCTACTCGCTCGACGCCGCCACTGGCTGCATCCAGTGGGCCTTCGAAGCAGACAAGCCCATCCAAAGTTCACTCTTGTTCGGTGCCGCAGGCCGGGTCCAAAAGCAGTCTGCCGTCTACTTCGGCGACGCATCAGCAAATGTCGATAGCGTCGATGCTTCCACCGGTAAACGACTTTGGAAAGTCAACCTCGACACCCACCCGGCAGCGCGCATCACAGCCGCACCCATTCTTCACGACGGCATACTGTTCGTCTCCGTATCGTCCATCGAAGAGGCCTTCGCAAGTCCGACCTACAAGTGCTGCACCTTCCGCGGCAGCGTCGTCGCCCTAAACTCCGCGACCGGCAAAACCATCTGGCAGACCTACACCATTCCTGAACCTTCACATCCCACAACAAAGTCCGATATAGGAGTCCAGCAGCACGGACCATCCGGCGCTGCAGTCTGGTCGAGCCCGACCTTCGACGAAAAAACCGGTACCCTCTACATCGCCACAGGCGATAACTATTCGTTTCCAGCTACCACGATGAGCGACTCGATCCTCGCGCTCGATGCCAAATCCGGACAGATTCTGTGGGCGAAGCAAATCACGCCGGGTGATGTCTACAACATGGGACCATCGCACACGGGAGGGGGGCCAGACTTCGACGTCGGCTAGCCTCCGATTCTCGTCACCCTGCCCAATGGGCACCGCGGCCTCGTCATTGGCCAAAAAACCGGCATCGCATTCGGTCTCGATCCAGACGCGAAGGGCAATATCCTCTGGCAGACTCGCCTCGGAAAGGGTGGAAAGCTCGGTGGAATGGAATGGGGTTCTGCCGCTGATAAGAAGAGCATGTACTCGGCGGTGTCGGACCTGTCGATCACGGGCAGCCTAGATGCAACCAGCCCAACCGGATCACGGTATATCCCTGACCCCAACGTCGGTGGCGGCCTTTTCGCTCTCGACCCCGCCACCGGCGAAAAACGTTGGTCCGCCCTGCCCGCGAGTTGCAACGACCGCCCAAAGTGCGGCCCTGCCCAATTAGCAGCCGTCACCGCAATATCCGGAGCCGTCTTCTCCGGCTCGGAGGACGGACACCTCCGCGCCTTCTCCACCACCGACGGCAAAGTCATCTGGGACGTCGACACCGAAAGGGAATACCAAACCGTCAACGGTGCCAAAGCCGCCGGAGGCTCGCTCAACGCAGCCGGCCCCGTCATCAGCCACGGCATGGTCTACGTAAACTCCGGCGACGGTCTATGGGGTGGCATGCCCGGCAACGTCCTCCTCGCCTTCTCCGTCGACGGTAAATAAAACCTCGAACAAGAATCCGGGTGCCCCATGTCTCGCTTTTGAGACATGGGTTCTTCCCCACCCAGAACCCCGGGGTATACCAACGCGAGGGCCACCACCCTCACGAAAAGGTCTCCCCCAATCCATGAACGTCCCCCGCCTAGTCGCCGTCGCCCTCTTCGCTACCACCGCTGCCGCCCAGTCCCCCAAGCTCCCCCAGACCATCCTCTTCGGCGCCGCCTACTACGAGGAGTACACACCAACCGACCGCCTCGACGAAGACGTCCGCATGATGAAGGCGGCCAACATCTCCGTCGTCCGCATCGCCGAATCCACCTGGGGAACCCTCGAACCCAAGCCCGGCGTCTTCGACTTCTCCCACGTCGACCGCGTCCTCAACGCCATGGACAAAGCCG
>JAYVZU010000335.1:0-4650 GCA_043783075.1 Rhodanobacteraceae bacterium | reverse complement strand
CCAGCATCTTCAGCTTGGCATCCAGCACCTTCAGGCTCTTCTTCGAGACCTCATCCGGCATCACGTTGTCGATCGAAATCTGCATATGATCGAGCCCGGCCCTGTTCAGTCGCTCAATCCGGTCCGGCATCAGCAGGTAGCCGTTCGTGATCATGCCGGCAATCGCGCCAGTCTTGCGAATCCGCGCAATCACACGGTCCAGATCCGGGTGCAGCAACGGTTCGCCGCCGGAGATCGTGATAACCGAAGTCCCAAGCCGCCCCAACTCGTCGATGCGCCGTTCCATCTCTGGAATCGGCACCGGGTCGGAGAAATCGTCAAATTCGTTGCAGTAGGTACACGCCAGGTTGCAGCGCCGCATCGGCACAATATGCGCCATGTAGGGGTGCGAGGTCGAAGCCAGCGCCGACCCAATCGAACCGTACTCGCGCACGCGGCGCGTTACTGCCTTGAAGAGCCGGTGCAGCGTCATCTTCCGCTGCACCGGAGTCAGTATCTTCGTCTCAGCCATCGTCTCTCGAGTATAACTGCGTCCCCGGAAGGCGTCCCAGTGGGGGCCGTCATTCTGGCGAAGCCAGAATCTCCGTAGTTGCCTTTTGGCTCACCAACACGGCTCCAGGAACCCATCTTAACTACGCTTCTTCGCCTCAGGAGTCACCGTCAAAACGGTCTCCTTATGGTCCCGCAGCACCACCACCGTCACCGGCTTGCCCTTGGCGTCGCGAATGATCTTCGTCCAGTCCGACAAGCTCGCCACCGCCTTGGTATCCGCCCGCACCACCACATCTCCGGCCCGAACCCCCGCCGAAGCCGCCGGACTATTCGCCTCCACGCCCTGAACCAGCAACCCGGTCCCCCGCGGAACCCCGAAAAACTGTGAAAGCTGCGGCCCAATCCGCTCCAGCATTACGCCGGTATAGGCCGGAGTCAGCAGAATCGTCCCCAAAAATCCCTTACTGTAAGGTGTCTTCGGCGCCGCCCCAGCCGCAACACTCTGCCCACCCTGATTCGCCGGATCCTCCGATGGCAAACCCGTCGCAGGAGCCTGCGGTGACGCCAGATGACGTTCCCACGCCTGCCGTTCTACCTCGGTCCGAGTCGCCATCTGCGCCGTCAGCTTAAGCTGGCGACCGTCGCGGCTCACAATCATCGCCACGATCTTGCCCGGAGCAATCTCCCGAAGCAGCCGCCGAATTTGCTCCTCGCCGTCGATAATCATGCCGTTCATCTGGATAATCACGTCGTGCTCGCGCAGCCCCATCTTGCCCGCCGGCCCATCATGGTCCACCCGGATAATCTCCGCGCCACGCGAGTCTTTCAGCTTCAGCGCCGGAGCCTCGTCGTCCGAGATATCTCGCACATCGATGCCCAGATACCCCGGAGTCACCTTACCGACAGCTCCACGCTGCGGCGGGAAGGCGAGCGCGGGAGCGGTCCACGCGAGACCGAGCGCCAACAACAACACTCCGGAGCCGATCATCCGATTCATCACCGCTATAACCTCAAGAGATCGGAACCAATTTACTGGATGGAAGACGTTCCGCGAAGAGCTTCCGTGCTAACCGTACGAATATAAGGATTATCGTCGGTCGCAGAGACCGTCCGCAACACATCGCGAACGCTGCTATCGGAGTCCACCGGCCGCAACATCGTGAACGCCGAAGTCCGCACCATCGCACTCGCATCGCTCAACAACGCATGCGCCACGGCATCGCGAACCTGCTCATCCTCGCTCACATAAGGCCGCAGACCATCCAGCGCCTTCAACCGCGCAGTAGGATTGTGATCCGACCGCAGACTAGCCAGCAGCGTCGCCCGCAGTCCAGAGCCGTCGGCCTCGGTCCTGCACTCGTGGCCCATCCGGCACTCGTTCGAGATCAGTTCCACCGACGCCGTCCGCACACCGTTTTCGTCCGTCGAGTTCGTCCCCACAACCAGCAACCGGCGAATCTGCGGATCGTCCAGCGAACCCTCCGCAACCTCCGGAACAATGCGGTTGTAGCTCACCTTCACCATGTCGTTCGGCAGCGCGGTCACGCCAGAGATCGTCGAAATTCCGCCGCCCGTGTTCGACAAAATAACCGTCGCCGGAGCCTTCGGAGCCTTCGCAACCTGATACTGATTCGTAAAGTTCCCCGCCAGAAATCCAACGCCGATCAGCAACGTAGCCAGCGCCGGCGCGCCCGTCAGATGGCCCATCCAGGCCTGTGCATCGGCCCGCAGACGCGAGAAAAATCCATGCCGCGGCTCTGCATCCAGCGCCTCATCCAGCCGCATACGGCTCTGGGCCAACAGATTGGGGTTCGGCTCCGCCATCGGATACAGCCCCACCTGCTGATCCATCTCGCGCATCGCCGCCACTTCGGCCATGCACGTCTCACACGACATCAAATGTTGTTCCAACCCGATCAATTGCTCATCGGGCAACTCGCCATACGCCGCCAGAATAATACTGTCTCGTGCGCTGTCACAGTTCATTGCTTTCGCCTCGTCCAGCCTCTTAATTTTTGCAACTCCAACTGCCCCCAGGTCTATGCCCGGTAAGCCCTTCAGAACACCGCTACCCACTACTCACTACCAGTTACCCACTGCTTTACAGCCCCTTCAACTCCGCCAGGTTCAGCCGCAACTTGCGCGTCGCGCGGAACAACGTATTCTTGGCCGTCTCTTCCGTCGTCGAGAGCATCTCGCCGATCGTCCGCAGCTTCAGCCCTTGATAGTGCTTCAACTCAAAGACCGTCCGTTCGCGCGGGGTCAACTTGTCCAGCGCATTGGCAATCTGCTCGCCCATCACTTTGCGATCCAGCTCGCGTCCCGGGTTCGCGCTCGCGCGGCCGTCGGTAATGTTTGCCATCAGATCCATCTCATCGCCACTGGAATCCAGCACCGTCGCCGGATCTTCCCGGCGCGACTTCCGCCGCCGCAACTGATCCAGACAGAGATTCGTCACAATCCGGTACAGCCACGTGTAAAACGAGCACTCAAACCGGAAGTTCCCCAGATGCCGATACGCCTTGATGAACGCATCCTGGTGAACATCCTGCGCATCCTGCTCGTTGCCGAGCATGTGCAGCGCCAGCCGAAGAACGCTCTGGTCATACCGCCGCACCAACTGGTCGAACGAGCCGCGGTCGCCACGTTGCGCCTCGCGTATAAGCTCGTCGTCCTCCACACGCTGCTGAGCCCGCGCATCCATCTGCGCCTGGGTCAGCTTGTTGCCGTTGCGTGCGCCCGTTTGTGCTACGACCTTTGCCATTGGTGTTGATTCTACGCCAACCAACAGGCCCAAACCAGGTCGGCGCAAAGCCGCCATCACTGGCGACACACCACCATCCACACTTAAACCGAACGTTTCAGCGCTCATATTGGACCAGTCCGACTCCGGAGTCAGAAAATCAAAACTACCGTAATAGACCCCAATTCGAGAAAAAGGTTATCAGCAGCGGAACGTGTTCGGTTTACAGAAGCGCGTTTATCAAAAAGAGCCTGGTTGGCCCGAACTATTCACAACACCGACCGTACAGCTGAATCGGCGGGCATCTGACCGAGCCATAGGAACAAAATACACAGCAGTCTCCCGCCTTGGGCCGCATTATGGTGCGGCACTGTGCGCATTCATGGAAAAAAAGGCAGGAATCGCTCGGCATCCCTTCCAACGTTGTATGTCCACACTCGGGGCAAGTAAGCATGGATTCAAAGATAGGGGTCCCTGTCGCCACTACTTAAGTTCTCCGCTGTGGACGGTAGAAGGAAAGCCGGCATTGGTAGTGGCCTTCACAAGTGCAGCGGGGCTTGTTTTGTCAGAGTCGAACCTTACTCTTGCTGTCTTGTGATCGTAATCCACCTTTGCTTCGATGACTCCCGGCACCTTCTGAAGCGCCTTGTGAATGGTGATCGAACATGTGGGACAGGTCATGTTCTGGACATCGAGAACTGCTTTCAGCGGGGGCGCGGCAAGGGCGGATACTGGCAGACAGATAAGGACAGCGGCAAGAATCTTATGCATTGTTGGTTCCTCTCAACGATAGAAAATCAGCACAATCCAAGGGCTAGCGACAAGACCTAGCGATAGCAGCCCAAGCATCCAAAATAGAGTTTTCTGCACACGTCGCGTCCTGCCAGCAACGCAGTTGTCTTCCACTGCGCAATTCTCGGGAACCAGATACAGCTTCCAAAAAGCCAAGCCAAGAAACAGGATCGTCAGCCCAATGAAGATGGGGCGGTACGGTTCGAGAGCAGTAAGGTGGCCGATCCAAGCGCCGCCGATGCCCAGACTCAAGAGCAACAGCGGACCAACGCAACACGCCGATGCGCCGATTCCAGCAAGGACGCCGGCAAGAGCCAGTCGAGTATTTGCCTGGGACGATGATTGCATTCAACCAGCCTTTCTAACTTCACTCTAAACTCCCTACCATGGTACGGAGTCAAGGAGGGATAGATGGACGACAGCTTGACAATAGGCATCTTGGCAAAGCGCGGAGGTGTAAATGTTGAAACAATCCGCTACTATCAGCGGCGTGCTCTTCTGAACGTCCCGTCGAAGCCAAATGGGGGCTTTCGACGTTATTCAGAAGAATCGGTGAAACGAGTCCTCTTCATCAAAAGGGCGCAGACATTAGGATTCACATTAGAGGAGATCCAAGGTCTCCT
>JAYVZU010000334.1:0-4652 GCA_043783075.1 Rhodanobacteraceae bacterium | reverse complement strand
AAATATAAATCGACTCGCGAAACCGCGACTTCGACTGATCGCCTTCCAGCGAGTCCAGCAGATGCACCAACTCCGAGTGATCCAGCTCTCCAAATTTCCGAGTCGAGATCTTGATCGGTGCCGAGGCCGGCTGTTGCTCGGGCGCAGAGGTCGGCGGATTTGGAGGAGTTTCGGTCGGAGGCATTAAAGGTTCGCTACTGTGAGACGTTCGATCCAACTACGGGGCTTCAGCCGCAGCCTTATCTTTCGATACTCTTAGGATTCGCGCAGCCACTACAGCGCCGCAGTCTCTGCTCTATCAAGTGTAGATGAATCCCACCCGCCACGCTCCCCGCCATACCCCCATCTGCCTCCGGCAGCGGTAGACTGTATCAGTGACCACACGTTTCGCACCCGGCATCCGCGCCGTCGTCCTCACCATCAGCGATCGCTGCTCCGCCGGCACCCAGACCGATCTCTCCGGCCCCGCCCTCGTCCACCTGCTCCATCAAGCCGGCATCGACGACCTCTCCGCAGCCACTTTGCCCGACGAGCTAGGCGAGATCGCTCACGCCCTGCGCCACCACGCCGCCGACGCCAACCTCATCGTCACCACCGGCGGCACCGGTCTCGCTCCGCGCGACGTCACACCCGAAGCCACCCTCATGGTCTGCGACCGAACCATCGAGGGCCTCAGCGAGCGCATGCGGGCCGAGGGCCTCAAGCAAACCCCCACCGCCATCCTCAGCCGAGCCGTCTGCGGATCCATCGGCAGCACCCTCATCATCAATGTACCCGGCAGCGTCCGCGGAGCCGAATCCTCGCTCAACGCCATCCTGCCTGTCCTGCCCCACGCCGTAGATCTCCTCGCCAACCGGACCAGCCACGAACCTCCGGGTGAGAACAAATAATGACCACCCTCGCAACCCTGCTTTTCGGAATCCCCTGGGCAAAAATCGGTGTATGGCTCGTCAAAGCCAAGTTCTGGCTCATTGCCCTTCTCCAGCCCTTCGGAGCCTGGGGCCTCCTCGCCCTGTGTATGGTCGATTCCTCCTCCATTCCCCTGCCGTTCATGGATCCGCTGATCGTCAGTTACTGCGTAGCGTCTCCTGCAAAGGCTGTCATCTACTGCTTCATGGCCGCACTCGGCTCCGCAATCGGCTCCCTTCTCCCCTACTACCTCGGCCGAGCCGGTGGCGAACTCTTCCTCCTCAAGCGCATCAACCGCGAGCGTTACGAGCAACTCCGCGACCGCTTCGAAAAACAGGAGTTCCTCGCCATCATGCTCCCCGCCATGTGTCCCCCGCCCATGCCAGTCAAAATCTTTGAGCTAGCCGCTGGCGTCTTCGAGATGCGCGTTCTCTCTTACTTCCTCGCCGTCACCGCCGGAAAATTCATCCGATACGCCGTCGAAGCCACCCTCGTCATCATCTACGGCCCGGCCATCCTCGCGAATTCGCTGCAACTCATGCACCTACACGCCAACTGGGTACTAGGAGCCGTAGGAATCCTGGTCCTTATCCTGGCCGTCTACATTCTCCGCAAGATCTTCGACCGCAAAAAGGGCCTGACTCTCCCCGTAGAAGAATCCGAGTAAAGACAGGGAAGTGGGAAAAGCAAATCTTCCAAAGGGCCTTTGCTATTGCCAACTCTTCCCTCCTCCCTTTTCCCTCTGCCCTGCTCCTAGTCCTTCCCCTTCTCCACCCGATCCCCCATCTTCATCTCCACCACGCGGTGTCCCTCGCCGGCCGCCATATCCAGCGTCACCACCCCACTCATCGGCGACTTTTCGCGCATCTTCATCCCGAACACGTCGTACATAAACCGTGCATCCGAAAACGTAACATCCGTCCACGGATGCGATAAATCCTCTGTCCGCGGCGTCTCCGATATCACCGGATACATCGACCAATCCAAATAATATTGGCCCAGATCCGACCTCTTCCCAGCCAGAATCCCCAACTTCACATCCGGCTTATACAGCGTGTCCGACGGGAAATGCGGCAGCGCCAAACCGCGTCGAGTATCCACCGTACCCAGTTGGTAAGAGGTCTCCGTCTCCGTCACCGTAGACCATTGGAACGGGTCTATCGGATGTGGGCTGGCAAAGACGCTGATCGTCCCCTCCGGTTGATTCTCCGTCGCAAGCTCAATCGCCTTTCCGTGCTCGGTGTAACGAAACCCATACAACACCGCCACCCCAACTAGCGCTGCAATCGCCCAGCCACGCCCCCGAAACTGAGTCTTCCCCGCGCCAACCTCGGAGCCGATCAGCCCAAATAGTGCCGGAGCAACCAGCGCCCCCGCCAGCAATGCCAGCATCAGTGGCTCGACGATGAATACGAATGACCCTGCATACCAGTGCGCATCGAATGGAAAGAACGGCCGCACCCCGTAATTATTCGTCCAATCCAGCAGCAGATGGCTCAGGAGCGCAAGCAGACACCCTCCATACAACCAGCCCCAGTTCGGAGACCTCCCGGCATTTCGGCCCCGCCATCGATGCACCGCCCAAATACCCGCCGTCACCAGCGCCGCCTCAAACGGAACCCCAAGGAATGTATGGGTAATTCCACGATGATGGCCAAACCCGGTCACCGGTCCCAGCACAGTCCACACAGCATCGCTGTCGGGAAACTCCGCCGCTATCACCATCGCCAAAGTCATCGACGCAGACTTCCGATTCAGCCCCACGCGCGACAACACCGCGCCGGTCAACATATGTGTAATTGGTTCCATCGCAACAGCATAACCTCCACCAAGCTCAACATGACAGCCCTGTTATCCAATTCGTCATCGATACACTAAACTTCATGCCACACGATCTACCCTCCACCGAATCCGCCATCGACGCCTTCATCCACGCCTTCGAGTCCGGCACCCTCGACAAGTCCCGCTGGACCCATGCCGCCCACATCTTGACCGGTGCCTGCTACGTCCACAGCTTCGGCGAGCCCGCCGCATCTGGATCCCACCCAACCTCCGTCCCCTCTAGCAAGCTGGAGCTGTCGGCTCATAGCTAAAAGCTGTCAGCTCAAGGATGACGCCTTTGTTCCAAGCTCGCAGCTTTATACTTCCCCCATGGCCCCCGCCGAAGAAATCCTCTCCCTCCGCGACCAGATCCGCCACCACGAGAACCTCTACTACGTCCTAGACGCCCCCCAGATTTCGGACGCCCAGTACGACATCCTCGTAAACCGCCTCAAAGCTCTCGAAGCCGAACACCCAGACCTCCTCACCCCCGACTCCCCCACCCAACGAGTCGGCGGCAAGCCCAAAGACGGCTTCCAAAAAGTCCCGCACTCCCGCCCCATGCTCTCCCTAGACAACGCCTACAACGAGGAAGATCTCCGCGCCTGGGACCAGCGCATCCGCTCCGCCCTACCCCAATCTTCGGGTGCCCCATATCAATCGGCCTCATCGATTGAGGTGGGCTCGAACACCATCCGCTACACCTGCGAACTCAAATTAGACGGCCTCTCCCTCGCCCTGCATTACGGCCCGGACGAACACGGCGGAGCCCGCCTCCTCCGCGGCCTCACCCGCGGCGACGGCTCCATCGGCGAAGACGTCACCTCCAACGTCCGTACCATAAAATCCATCCCACTAACCCTCTCGGCCGCCAGCCTGAAAAAAGCCGGCCTACCCAACACTTTCGAGATCCGTGGCGAGTGCGTCATGCCCTTCGCCGCCTTCCAAAAGATGAACCGCGACCGCGAAGCCGCCGGACAGGCCCCCGCCGTAAATCCCCGCAACGCCGCCGCCGGAACCCTCCGCACCCTCGAACCCAACATAGTCGCCCAGCGCCGCCTCGACTTCTACGCCTACTTCCTCCTAACCGGCGACCAAAGAAACGACTTGTCATCCTTCGCTGAAAGCGGAGGACCTGCTTCTGTCCTGCCCCCCGGCGAACCTCTCCTCCCCTCCCAATCCGAGTCCCTCGCCGCACTAGCCGCCATTGGCTTCCGCGCCAATCCGCGCACTGCCACCGTCCCCTCCATCGACGATGTCATCGCCTTCATCAACGCCGCTGAGCCCGTCCGCGACACCCTCACCTTCGACATTGACGGAATCGTCATCAAGCTCGATGCCACCGCTCAACAGAAACGCTTAGGTTTTACCGGGAAAGCCCCGCGCTGGGCCATCGCCTACAAATTCGCCGCCCGCGCCGGAACCACCCAGCTCAAAGGAGTCCTCTTCCAGGTAGGCCGCACCGGCAAAGTCACCCCCGTAGCCGACCTCGACCCCGTCTTCATCGGAGGCACCACCGTCTCCCGCGCCACCCTCCACAACGCCGACGAGATCGCCCGCCTGGGCGTCCGCATCGGCGACTTCGTCTCCGTCGAGCGCGGCGGTGACGTCATCCCGAAAATCACCAGCACCGTTCACGACGCCACCCACCCCGCCGGAACCATCGACATCGTCTTCCCGACCAACTGCCCCGTCTGCCAAAGCGAACTCGTCAAAGAAGACGGCGAAGTAGACTGGCGCTGCGTCAACGCCAGCTGCCCGGCCCGCCTCCGCGAAGAGCTAATCCACTTCGGTGCCCGCTCCGTCATGAACATCGAAGGCCTGGGCGAGGCCATGGTCGCCCAACTCCTAGGCCAGCCCGTCGACCTCTCCCCAACCGACTTGTCATCCTTCGCCGAAGGCGGAGGACCCGCTTCTGCTCT
>JAYVZU010000333.1:0-13923 GCA_043783075.1 Rhodanobacteraceae bacterium | reverse complement strand
AACTCTAACCGGCGGGATTGCCGGTCCAATGGAGGCGTGGCTCTTGCTGCGATCGCTCGCGACTCTGCCGCTGCGGCTTCAGCGGAGCAGCGCGAATGCACTCGCGATCGCAGAATTTCTGGAGACTCGCACAGAGGTGAGCGAGGTGCTGTATCCGGGGTTGAAGTCGCATCCCGGGCACAACGTTGCTGCGGCGCAGATGAGTCATTTCGGGGCTGTCCTGGGATTTATGCTCGCGAGTAAGAATGTGGCGGAGCAGTTTTTATCTTCGGCCGAGCTGATTACAGAGGCCACAAGCTTTGGCGGGGTCACCACTTCGGCGGAGCGGCGCGGACGCTGGGGGCACGATGCCATTGCTCCGGGATTTATTCGCATGAGCGCAGGTTGCGAGGATATTGAAGACCTGCTAGCGGATCTAAAGCAGGCTTTGGATGGGCTGAAGTAGGCCCCGACCCCCCGTAACAAAGTATGTAAAGTCCAGATATAAAGGGCTTAAGTCCGGACTTCGGTTCGGACTTTGACGGCAGAGGGCTGCTTGTTGAGTGTCTGTGGAGGATTGATTTGTCAAGTGATGTAGGTTTTGCGAAGACTTGGTCGGCGGAGATTCTAAAAGCGGCTCCGCTGATCGCCCCAGCCCGTCAGTTTGTCTGGCCGATGCGGATTGCCGGAGAGGAAGACGCGCTGGCGCGGGGAGCTCTGCTGTTGATGGTGCGGCCCTCTACGGGGGGGCAGTATCTGGTGACCTGCGCGCTCGGGTTTCGCGACAAGTCGATGCCGACCGGGGTCTTTGGCTGCCCGGACCCCGAGCAGATTTGTGCAGTCGCGGGAGGCTATGCGTATGTGGCTTCGGCGTCGACCCCCGAGCAGTGCGTGCAGGTAACGATCAAGCCGGTCGTCGAGGTTCATCCTGCAGTTGGCGCGGGTCTATTGCTGTTTGTCGGGTTCCATACTATCCAGGCGTGGGGCCGGGATGGAGTGGTTTGGGAGACAGGTCGGCTCTCGTGGGAGGGAGTTCGAGTGACCTCCGTGACCGAGACCGAGGCGGTCGGTATGGGGTGGGATCTGCGGGGAGATGTTGAGGTCGAGTTTCGGGTGGATCTGCGGGATGGGAGCTTTGTCGGGGGTGGGTACCGGGTCTAATGCAACGGCAACAGCTTGAACGGGGATTAGTGGGTAAGTGCGGGATCAGGACGGGATGACGGACGAATGGCTTCGTGATTCATTCCGTAGTCTCGTTGATCGTGTTTGCCGAGTTTAAATCGTCTTTTAGGGTTCAAAGCACTGTACTGACAGTCTGGTTCCGACAGAAGGGCAAAAGTTTATCGTCTCTACAACAATGACGCTTCGGGAGTGTTCGAAATGAATGGGTTTATCCCGTAATCATCCCGCACTTATCCCACTAATCCCCGTTCAAGCCTTGTCCTTCGCAAGTCTGCCCATAAAAGCTCAAGGACGTGTCGCCTTGCTTGTAAACCCGCGTCCGAGTCAGCGTACCGTACCGTTCAGAGAGTTGGAACGGGGATTTGCTGGCGTGCTCGGCGATGACCAGGGCGTCGGGTGCGAGGAGCGAGCGATTGGCATGGCTGCCGAGGAAGCCCAGGGTCTGGGTGTAGGCCTCTTCTTCGTTGTAGGGCGGGTCCAGATACACGACGTTGACCGGGGTGGATGCTTTGGCCAGGCGCTGAAGCAGAGGCATCACGCCGCGATCTTCGAGAGCGTAGCCGCCGGCGATCTTCAGGTTGGTGAGGTTGGTGCGGAGAGATTTCAGGGCGGGACCAGCGTTTTCGGCGAAGTAGACGTGGGAGGCACCGCGGCTGATCGCCTCCAGACCTACAGCTCCGGTGCCGGCGAACAGGTCAACAAATCGCGCGTCGGTGATTCTCGTGGAGATGATGTTGAACAGCGTCTCGCGCAGGCGGTCGCTGGTCGGGCGGGTGCTGGTGCCGGGAGGTGAGGTCAGGAGTCGCGAACGGTATTGGCCGGCGATGATGCGCATAGAGACAGTTTAGGACAGTCAACTGTCTTTCACTGCCTCCAACTGTCTTTCACCGCCTCCCCGGCGCATACAATCAAGAATATGGTTGGGTGGTCGTTTTCGCTTGGCAAGATCTTCGGCGTAGAAGTGCGGTTGCACTCGTTTTTTCTTTTTTTACTGATCGGCTCCATGAGCTGGGCGGCGGCGCTCGACCGTCCCATGATGCGTGGCGTGGCGCTCTGGTTCCTGGTGCTTCTGGCGCTGGCCGTGCGGGAGTCAGCGCGGGGTCTGGCGGCCGGTTGGTTCGGGATCGACGTAAAGAGTGTGCTCTTGCTGCCGACGGGCGGGATTCAGACGTTTGGATCTCCTGAGGCGATGGCGCGGGCCGGCGAGCCGAAGGTGCAGAAGGTAATGGCGCTGACTGGACCGCTGGCGAGTCTGATGTTTGCGCTGTCGATTGCAGGGGTCATTTTGACCGTTTCTCCGCAGGTCAATCTGTCGGAGAAGTATTGGGTGACTCCGGAGCATCTGCTGCGCACCATGGTGTGGGTGAATCTGCTGCTGGCCGCGGTGAATCTGCTGCCGGCGTGGCCACTGGATGCGGGGCGCGTCGTGCGAAGCGAGATTGTGCGGTCTCCGGGTGGTCCGGCGGGCGCGTTGGGTGGTCTGCAGACGTTTACGCGGATCGGCCCGATTATTGCCTGTGCGCTGATCTTGATTGGAATCCTGACCGTGAACTTCTGGCTGATCATGGGTGGAATCGCGATCCTGCTGGGTGCTCAGATTGAGCGGCAGGGCCTGCTCCTCCAGCCGGATACGGATGTGGTAAAGGTGTCGGAAGTGATGCTGACCGAGTACTCCATTTTGTCCGCCTCGGCGACGCTGGAGGACGCGATGGAGCATGCGCGGCACTCCTTGCAGGATGTCTTCCCCGTGGTTCGCGGCGGCAATATGGTGGGCGCGGTCGCGCGGCAAAACATTCTGGAGGCGCTGGAGTCGAGTGGGAATGGGTATGTGCAGGGGATCATGACGAAAGCGTTTCAGGTCGCGGCGCCCGATGACTCGCTCATGGCGACGTTGAACCAGGTGACGAGCACTGTTGGAGCTTCGTCGCAGATGGTGCCGGTGGTGGATGGGGACCGGATTGTGGGGATTTTGACGCCGCAGAATCTGCAGCGGTCGATGGGTCTGCTGGCTCGAAAGGCCAGACGTGCAGATCGTCAGTCGGAAGACGAGAACGACTGATGAGCGCGTCAAAGCCGATCTTTTCGATTCGCAGGCTGCGCTGGGCGGTATTGGTGGCCGGGGTGCTGCTGATGGTGGTGCTGACAGGGTACATCGGGTATGCGCGCTATCGTCTGCACAAGCTGGTTGCCGATCTGCCGGGGCGGCTCGGGATCAATATTACGCAGGAGACCGACCATGTGACCTACTCCCAGACGTGGCAGGGACGAACCGTATTCACCCTGCGCGCGGCCAAGCAGGTGCAGCACAAGGACGGCAAAATCACTCTGCAGGATGTCGGGATCATTCTCTACGGACGCAAAGGCGATCGTCAGGACCGCATCCACGGCAGCGAGTTCGAGTACGACCAGAAAAATGGGATCATGTCGGCCGTCGGAGATGTGTTTATCGACCTGGCCCCACCGAACAAGACTGACGGAGAGGATGAGACAAAGCTCATCCATCTGAAGACCAGCGGCCTCATCTTCCACCAGAAAGACCAGTTCGCCGAGACAGACAAGCCGCTGGAGTTTGCCGCAAATGGGTTGACCGGAACGGCAGTGGGTGCGTCGTACGACTCGACCAAGGGTGTCGTGGTTTTCAAATCACAGGTGCACCTGAGTGGCCTGCGTGGGAAACCGGCAGATGGATCGCGCGGCGAGCGCCCAATGGTATTAACGGCGAGCCATGCGGAGTTGGACCGGATCGGAAATGTGGCGGTGCTGGAGGGTGCGCGAATGGTATCGGCCGGCGAGTCCGGGAGCCAGGAGGCGCAGGCCCAGCACGCGGTCGTCCTGCTATCGCAGGATGGAACTCCGCAGCGCGTGGATGCCAATGGAAACGTGGCGCTGACCGGCGAAGGGCGTGGCAAGCTGACGTCGGACCGGCTGGAACTGGAACTGAATACTGCCGGGCAGCCGAAGGCGGCGCATCTTTTTGGGGCGGTTCGCTTCCTGAATGAGGCCGACGACAAGGCGGAGTCGGGTAAAGCGAATGATGCGCGTGTCGTATTCAACGCGCAGGGCCGCCCGGTACACGCGACGATCACCGGCGCGGTGGAATCGGCTCTGCTGCAGGGTTCGAGTTCGCGTTCGCTGAGGGGCGACAAGGCGGAGTTGGAGTTGGGCGGCGGCGGCAAGGCTCCAGTGGTGCTGCGCGGGGCCACCACAACAGCCACGGATGGAGCAAAGCTGCGGATGGTGGACGCGTCCACACGGAAAGATTCCAAGGGCAACGTCACGAACGGGACTCTGACGACCTATGTACGGGCAGATGTTTTGTCAGCTCGATTTGCGACCAGGGCCGGGAAGTCGCAGGTCACCGGAGTAGACGGCACCGGGCGCACCCTGGTCGAGCGGACGCTGGTCGAGGTCGGCGCGAACGCTCCCGCATGGCACGAGACCGGCACCGGCGACGCGCTTAAAGTCGACTTCCGGCAGGGAGCCAAATCTCGCGCGGAGATGACCAAAGCCGAGCAGCGTGGCGGGGTGAAGTTCGTCCGCGAGGCAGCGTCAAGTAAGAAAGGTGCGACGGCGGAGGTCGAGCACGCAGAGGGCGATCTCGCGATGTATGACGCCGATGCCGATCGCGTGACGATGTCGGGCGGGGTGAAGTTTTCCGACGCGGAGAGCGCGCTGTTTGCCGATCGCGTCGAGATGAATCGGGTTACGGGCGATGGTACAGCGGAGGGTTCGGTCCGCGTCAGCTATCTGCAGCAGGGGAGTACCGCCGAACCAGTCCACGTCATCGCGGCCCGGGCCGTCGGGCACAAGGCGACCGGCGTGACACAGTTTTTTGCAGCGGCAGGCGGCAACGCCAGAATGTGGCAGGGCGGGTCGACCGTGGAGGCTCCAGTGCTGGAGTTCGACCGCACCAAGCGTGTGGTTACGGCGCATGGCACGGGCAGCGGGCAGGCCGTGAAGACGGTTCTGGTGGAAGAGGCGAAAGACTCCAGGAAGCCAGGCCGTGGGCCGGTAAGGATTTTGAGCCGCGAGATGGTCTACACCGACGCGACGCGCGAGGTCGAGTTCAAGGGCGCGGTGCAGGTGACGGATCAGCGTGGCGTGATGCGGTCGCAGGCGGCAACCGTCTATCTGGCCGGGAAAACGGTGGCTCCAACTGCGGAGATGACCTTGGGCGGCCGGGTCGACCACATGATCGTGAGTGGAGCGGTGGAGTTGGAGCAGCCGGGACGCAAGGGAAGTGGCGACAAGCTGGTCTACACCTCGGACGACAAGACGTTTGTGCTGACCGGTACGAAGGCCGCTCCACCCAAGATTGTCGACGAGGCGCAGGGAACAGTAACCGGCGCTTCATTGCGGTTCAGGACCGGGGATGATAGCGTCGAAGTTCTAAGTGGCGACGGGACCCAGAGGGTTCGGACCGAGACTCGGATGAAGCCGAAGGATTGATACTTTGACACGTGTTCTGCGGACGGAAGGGATCGGCAAGTCTTACGGTGAGCGCGAGGTAGTGCGCGGCGTAAACCTGGAGATCGGGCAAGGCGAGGTCGTCGGCCTGCTCGGGCCGAACGGCGCGGGTAAGACGACCAGCTTCTACATGATCGTCGGTCTGGTGCGGCCGGATGCCGGGCGTGTCCTCGTCGATTGCGCGGATATCACGCGGATGCCCATGTATCTGCGCGCTCGCCAACATGGCATCAGCTATCTGCCGCAGGAGCCGAGTGTCTTCCGGAAGCTGACCGTGGAAGAGAATATTCTGGCGGTCCTCGAGGCTCGGGAGCCGAATTACACGCTGCGCAAGACCCGGACGGAACGTCTGCTGGAGCAACTGAACCTCGGCCACGTCCGCAAGACCCAGGGGTACGCGCTGAGCGGCGGTGAGCGGCGGCGTGTGGAAATCGCCCGCTGCCTCGCAATCGAGCCCGCCTTCATTCTGCTCGACGAGCCGTTCGCCGGTATCGACCCTATCGCCGTGCTGGACCTGCAGCAGATCATCTTCGCGCTCAAGGCAAGCGGCATCGGTGTCCTGATTACCGACCACAATGTGCATGACACGCTGGTGGTGACGGATCGGGCCTACATCATCAACGAGGGCAAGATCTTTGCCGCTGGAACTCCGGGCGAACTGGGCCGGAATGCCGCGGTGCGGAAGATCTATCTGGGAGAGAAGTTTTCAATGGATTAGAACGAGCGGTGCCGAGGTCGCGTGATTCGCGTCGAACGGTTGGAGCACGTTTAGTTCCGTTTGCGGAAATATTAGAAAATCCTAAGAAAACTATGCTGAATCGACCTATTTACTGGCCTGCGCGGTGGCTCGGAGACGTGTAGACTGTGGGCAAGTCCAGTGGCCGCCAACGTCAGGTTTTGACGTCGCTGGTGATCCAGAGAGGTTTCGAATTTGCTTCAGCAGAAACTCAATGTGAAGGTCTCCCAGCGACAGGTGTTGACGCCTGGACTGGTGCAGATGGTCAGCGTCCTGGCGCTGAATAAGCTCGAGTTGAAGGACATGATCAATTCGGAGATGATCGAAAACCCGATGCTGGAGGAGCTGGAAGAGTCGGCTGCCTCGCTCGATGAACGGTCGGGGATTGAAGGAGATCGGGAGCGCTCGGCCGAGGAAGTTGCGGTCGAAGCCAAGCGGGAAGAGAAAGATCCCTTCGATGAGATCGATTTTGGCAGTTACTTTCAGGATTACCTCGACCCCGGGTTCAAAACCGCCTCGAACTTTGAAGAGTACGACAAGCCTTCGTTCGAACACTTTCTGGCCCAGCCCAGCACCCTAAGCGACCACCTGCTCTGGCAGATCGGCTCCCTTACCTTGACGCCCGAGGTGGAAGGTGCGGCAGAGCTGATTATCGGCAATCTGGATGGGAATGGATATCTGCTAGCCTCCGACGAGGAGCTTGCAGATGCCTTGGCGGCGCTGATGAAGGCGGCCAAGCGGCCGGAGCCGATTCCCTTTGAGCGAGCCTTCAAGCCCAAGGGAATGATGGACGGGGCCGCCGCATTGTCCGGACTATTGGACGCCGTGGACGCGTCAGTGCCGTCGATCAGTCACATTTACGTGCGGGCGGTGGCCCAGGCTCGCGAGGTGGTGCTGCAGCTTGACCCAATAGGAGTTGGGGCGCGGGACCTGCGCGAGTGCCTGCTGGTCCAAATCGCGGCGCAGCGCAGGGACGCAGGTTTAGCGGTCGAACGGGCATTCCACGCAAACGGGCACGGACCGATTGCAGTAGAACCCGGGGCCGATCACGAGTACGGAGACGTGGTCTTACCCGAGCGGCATGCCGATGGCCGCGATCCAGACGTGTTTGAAGTGGCGAACCACATTGTGGCGCACTGCCTGCCGCTGCTGCAGAAAAAGGACATGCGGGAGCTGACCAAGAGCTGCGGCCGCACAGCCGAGCAGGTGCAGGCTGCGGTCGACTACATCCGTACACTGGACCCCCGACCCGGCCAGCGTTACAACATCACGGCAACGCGCCTCATCGAGCCGGATGTAGCGTTTGTAAAGCGCGACGAGGGATACGTGGTCGCGATGAACGAAGAGGATATGCCGACGCTGCGACTGAATCAGGGCTACCGAAAGATGTTGCGCGAGAAGCAGACGGAGAAGGAAGTCCGCGACTACGTGAAGGAGCGGTACAAGAGCGCGATCCAGCTGCTCCGCAATATCGAGCAGCGCAAGAACACGATTGTGCGGACCTGCGAGGCAATCGTCAGGCGGCAATCGGAGTTTCTGGAGCTTGGCGAAGAACACCTGAAGCCAATGATGATCAAGGAAGTGGCTGAGGAGATTGGGGTTCACCCCTCGACCGTCAGCCGTGCGGTGGCAAATAAATACGTCCACACGGCACAGGGGGTCTATGAGCTGCGATTCTTCTTCTCCGAAGGTGTAAACGGCCCAGAGGGTGGGGACCTGCCGCTCGTTCTGCTCAAGCGCAAGGTGAAGAAGCTGATTGAGGACGAAAATCCGCGCAAGCCTCTAACCGACGATCATTTGGCAGCTGAATTGAAAGCGCAGGGAATCAATGTCACGCGGCGAACAGTGGCGAAGTACCGTGAAGACATGCAGATACCGAGTACGCATCAGCGGCGGGTTCGGTAGGTTGTTGAAGCCAAAAGGGGTTGCAGCTTTTGTGGCTGGCCAAATCTGCCGGGTCCTCACGGTTACGGACATTCGGGATGGTCCGCCTCCGATTGGCACTCAACCAGTCCTTCGACCTCGCTCAGGATGAAGGATTTTACGGTGGCCACTTCAAAATGGAACGAAAGTGGCAAGAGTTGTGACGTGTGGCATTCCCTGTAACCATCTTTGGCGAGTACTATACTTTCACCGTGGAGTAACACGGCATCGTACTGACACGAGGTGATGTGAATGATCGTTGAGTACACCGGACGTGGTACCACAATTACCCCCAAACAAAAGAAGTTGGCTGATGCCGAGCTGGCTCGAATCGATGGAATCATCGGGCGCAGCGTCAGCGCGCACGTGATTTTGACAGAAGACAAGTACCGCCAGATTGCCGAGGTCACGCTCCAGACCCCTTACGATCTGCTGGTAGCGACGTGCGAAAGTACGGATATGTTGTCCGCTCTGCACGATGCGTTGCGGAAGATCGAGACCCAGGCGATCAAGTACAAGGAGAGAAAGATTACGGTGGAACGGCACGCGAAACCCAATTCAAGCGAGCCGTTGATTGAGTTGCGGTCGGTGGCCGTGGCTGGGTAGATTCGCTCAACCTTGAGCGGTGGAGAGAGGGACGGAAAGCTCAATCCTTCTCTGGGTTGCAGCCGCCGGGATCAAGCCCGCGCAAATCCGAAAGGCAAAAGCAGTAACTAACACCCAAGACGAGTCAAAGCCCCGGCCACCACGGTCGGGGCTTTTGGCGTGGCTCTCGCGCTTCGGCGTTCCAGCCGATAGGTGGAAGCAGGAGGACCTTGCGATGGAGGGGTTGGAGGGCGAAGTACGGGTTGCCCTGCTGGCGACAGGCGTCGCGCTATGCGACGTCAATGCGGCTTTCGAGAACCTGCCTTGCATGGCGTTGATCGAGCGCAATGGCCTGATTGTGGCCAGAAATGCGCTAAGCCGGCGGACCACCGGCTTCGTCTCGGCGAGTGGGCTGGAGGGCAGTACAGCTCCGCGGGTAAACGATGTGTTGTTGGGCTGGACCGAATTGGATGAGACGGATCGGCGGGTGCGGTTCGATTGCCTGCTGATTCGGCGGCATGGAGCTCCCATGCCGGTATTTGCCGTGGCAGCGGGTTCGCTGTATCGCGGAGAGGCCTGTCGGCTGGTCTTGCTGCTGGAGCAGAGCAGCAACGTCGCCGGAGACGGCAGCGATCGCGAGTCGACGCTCGTCGAGGATGTGCTGGACGCAACGCCGGAGGCCTCCGTCATGACGCACGGCAGCCGCGTTCTCCATGTCAATCGGGAGTTTACGCGGCTCTTTGGCTACTCTGCGGCAGAGTCTGTAGGCGAAGAACTGGTCGACCTCGTGGTCCCCGAGGGCCGGCTCCACGAGCGCGAGATGATTCTGCATACGCTCCGGCAAAACGGCCGGGTATCGATGGAAACCAGGCGGAAGACGCGCTCCGGCGAAGAGGTGGATGTCTGCGTGCTAATCGGTAAGGTGCGGCTGGGCAGCCGGGCGGCCGGGACGTTGGTGACCTACCGGGATATCCGCCAACAGAAGCTGGAGGAGGCCCGACTGAAGCACAAGGCACGGCACGATGCGCTAACCGGACTGCCGAATCGCGCGCTGTTTCTGGAGCAGGTCGGGCTGACGCTTGCCCGGCTGCGCCGTCGTCCCGACCGCCGATTTGCTGTCATCTTCATGGATCTGGACGGCTTCAAGCAGGTAAACGACACGCTCGGCCATGCCGCAGGGGATGCCCTGCTGCTGGTTGTGGCCGATCGCCTGACAAGATGCCTGCGCCCGCAGGATACGGTCGCCAGGTTTGGCGGCGACGAGTTCGCCCTGCTGCTGGACGAAAGCGGCACCGAGGCGGAAGTCGCGGCCGTCGCGGCACGGATTCAGGCCGAGATTCAACAGCAGATCCTTATCGATGGCGCGGTGGCACAAGTGCGGGCCAGTATCGGGATTGCGATTGCGATCCCGGTCTACGAGGCGGCGGAGGAGATTCTGCTCCATGCGGACTCCGCAATGTACGCGGCAAAGACCGCCGGCGGTGGACGGCATGTGACCTATCAGTGGAAGTGACTGACCACTCAGAGTAACGAGCGGAGTCATCGCCAGATGCTAGGATTTCTGCATGTCTGCGAAGAAAACAGTTGCGAAGAAGTCGGTTCCGGCAAAGGTAGCCAAGAAGGCTACCGCGAAGGTTGTGGTGGTGAAGAGCGGAGGGGAACTCGTCCCCATTTCCGAGCGTCGCCGGACCGCTCGAAGGAAGTCCGACCTGCGGGATACGGATACCGAAGGCACAGGGAGCCACGGCGAACTCGTCATTCTGACCGGGATGAGCGGCGCCGGCAAAGCGAGCGCGCTCAAGGCGTTCGAGGACCTCGGCTACTACTCGGTCGACAACTTGCCGCTGGAGCTGATTCCCAGGTTCGCGGATCTGGTCCGCCAGTCAACGGAGATTGAACGCGCGGCGCTCGTGATTGACGTCCGCGAAGGCGCGCAACTCACCAAGTTCCCGGCGATTCTTAAAAAGGTCAACAAGGTTCTCAGCACCCATGTCCTGTTTCTCGATGCCAGTGATGAGTCGCTCATTCGGCGCTTCTCCGAAACCCGCCGCCCGCACCCCATGGGGCGGAACGAGACCGTAACCTCGTCGATCCACGCCGAGCGGACGCGGCTGGACCCCGTGCGGAACGTCGCGGATATCGTCCTGGATACGACAAAGTTCAACGTCCACGAGCTCAGGGCGCACATCAACGCCCACTTTGAGACTGGCGGCGACAAGGAACGCAAGCTCTCGGTCTCGGTCATGAGTTTTGGCTTCAAAAACGGCGTGCCGACCGACGCCGACTTGGTCTTCGACGTCCGCTTTCTGCCCAACCCCCACTTTGTCCCCGAGTTCCGCGAGCTGACCGGCAAGCATCCCAAAGTCGCGGCGTATGTGAAGGGGTATCCACAGACGACCGAGTTCCTGGAGAAGACAGAAGAAATGCTGAAGTTTCTCCTGCCCCACTACATTGCCGAGGGCAAGAGCTATCTGACAGTGGCAATCGGCTGCACAGGCGGCCAACACCGCAGCGTCGCCATCGCCGAAGAGCTGAAGAAAAGCCTCGAAGCCGCTGGGTATAGGGTGAAGGCAAATCACCGCGATATGCCCCGGTAGCAGAAGCGAAAAGCAAGGCGGAACGGGGACCAGATGGATTTTAAAGGCGGATCAGAACAAACAACAGCGGTTAAGGGTGGAATGGTGAAAACGGCTTTTGTTGGGACTGAAGATGCCTTGACTGAGAAGATTATTGGCGTCTTCTACCAAGTGTTCAATGAGCTTGGATATGGGTTTCTGAGTCGGTTTATTGTCGGGCAATGGCCATTGCGCTGGAGCAAAGCGGATTGCAGGTAGGTGCGGAAGTTGCGGTTCCGGTTTCTTTTCGTGGCGAGAATGTTGGGATTTTTCGATGCGACCTTATGGTCAAACACAAAATCATTCTGGAGTTGAAGATCGCCGATCAAATCTCAAAAGCGTATGAAGCCCAGTTACTGCACTACCTAAAAGCATCACCAATCGAGGTTGGCCTAATTTTAAGTTTTGGCGAGGCCCCAAAGTTTCGCCGAATAGAGTTCCGAAACGACCGAAAGCGCGCCGGTATTGGCTCGGTACTTATCCCGTCCTAAAAATCCCTTCGGTCCCCGTTACGCCTTGCTTTAGCTCTGACCGTTAGAATAGCTGGGTGACTAAGCAACGAAATATGGGGTGCGCAGGTTGAAGCGGATTTGGCGGCTGCTCGGATATCTGCGGCCCTACGTACTGTTCTCGTTCGCATCTGTGCTCTTAATGGCTGTCGTCGGAGCTATGGCCGCGCTGCGACTCATGCTCATCAAGCCCATCTTCGACAAGGTGTTGCAGCCCGACTCTCCCGCCGAAGACATGCTGCGCGTCAACGTCCCCGCCCTCCACCGCGTCGTCGACCTTCACTTTCTCGTCCCCAGCCACTTTCACAATGCGTGGACGGTTGTAGCCTACGCACTGATCCTCTCCGCCCTCGTCAAGTCCATCTGCGATTACGTCGGCACCTACTGCGTCAACTATGCCGGCTTTGGCATGATCACCGACCTCCGCAACGACCTTTACAACGCCATCCTGCGGCGTTCGACCACGTTCTTCCAGAAGCACACCAGCGGCACCCTCATCTCGACCCTCATCAACGACGTCGAGCGCGTACAAACCGCAATGTCCACCGTCCTGGGCGACGCGTTGCAGCAGATCTTCACGTTTATCTTCACCGTCTGTGCGGCCATCTTTTACGGCGGCAAACTGGCCTGGGTGCTCCTGCTGTTTGTGCCGGTTGTGATCTCTTCCGCACGGCGCATTGGGCGTGGTGTGAGGGTCACTACGCGGTCTGGCCAAGACAAACTCGCAGAGATTCAGAACATCCTGCAGGAGACGATTACCGGCAACGGCATCGTAAAAGCCTTCGGGATGGAGCTGTGGGAGATGAAGCGGTTTCGCACCGCCGCAAATCGCTTGCTGCATGCGAACCTGAAATCCGTCAGCGTCCAGGCCATCAGCTCGCCTCTGATGGACGCCATCGGCGCAATCGGAATCGCCGTGCTGCTCACCATCGGTCGCGACGCCATCAAGGCGCACACCATGACCGCGGGCTCGTTCATCGCGTTCCTGTTTGCGACCTTCTCGCTGTACGACCCGGTGCGCAAGTTTGCGATGTTCTACAACAGCTTCCAGCAGTCGCTCGGAGCCTCCGAAGAGATCTTCCGCTTCATGGACGCGCAGGACGACGTCGTCGAGAAAAAGAAGGCGTTTGTGCTGAAGGGTTTTGACGAGTCGATCGTCTTCAACGAAGTTTCGTTCGCGTACCACGCAGAGAATGGCGAGACCAGGCCGGTCTTACAGGGGATTTCGCTCAACGTAAAGCGCGGCGAGGTGGTGGCATTTGTCGGGCCGAGCGGCGCCGGCAAAAGCTCGCTCGTCAACCTGATCCCGCGCTTCTTTGATGTGACCGGCGGCAGCATCACGATTGACGGGCACGACCTCCGCGACGTAACGCTCGCCTCGCTCCGCAAGCAGATCGGCAAGGTCACGCAGGAGACGGTCCTGTTCAACGACACCGTCCGCAATAACATCGCGTACGGCCAGCCCGATGTCCCGTTTGCGCGTGTGGAAGAGGCCGCCAAAATGGCCTTGGCGCACGACTTTATCCTGCGCATGCCCGAAGGCTACGACACGAAGATCGGCGAGAAAGGCGTACGCCTGAGCGGCGGTGAACGACAGCGCCTTGCCATCGCACGGGCGATCCTCAAGAACGCGCCGATCCTGATTCTCGACGAGGCCACCAGCGCGCTCGATACCGAGAGCGAAGCCTTTGTCCAGGCCGCGCTGGGCAATTTGATGGAGGGCCGGACGTCGTTTCTGATTGCGCACCGCCTATCGACAGTGCGGCGGGCTACTCGGATTGTGGTGTTGGAGGCGGGCCAGATTACAGAGGTCGGGAACCACGAGGAGTTGCTGGCAAAGGGCGGCGCCTACAGGCGGCTCTATGACATGCAGTTCTTCACCGAACCGGAGATGACCGTGGATGCGGAGTTGGAGGGAATGGCATGA
>JAYVZU010000332.1:0-13939 GCA_043783075.1 Rhodanobacteraceae bacterium | reverse complement strand
ACACGACGAACGCAGGCGTAAACGGAACCTTCACCTATAACAGCATCAACTCCTACTCCGGTTTGCCGACCGGTTGCACGGCGGTCACGTCTACCTGCGTTCCGGGGACACCGTCGGTCAGCCAGTACTCCATCACATCCATCACTGTGCCGACGCTGACCGAGCGGTCGACCGACCTCGGCCTGTATGCGGAGAGCGACTGGAAGGTACGCCCGAATCTGACGCTGAGCTACGGTCTGCGCTACGAGACCCAGAACTACATCAGCGATCACTCCGACTTCGCGCCGCGTCTCTCAGTTGCATATGGTGTGACCAAGAAGACCGTCCTGCGGGCTGGATCGGGTCTCTTCTACGACCGCTTCAACCTGGGCAACGAGTTCAGCGTCTACCGCAACAACGGCGTGAACCAGAAGCAGTCGATTCTGCAGGCGACGTCGAACTCACCCATCCCGACGGCTTGCGGCCCGGCGACACCTGCAGCCTGCCCGGCAGTTGCGTCAGGCCACTTTACGACACGGTCGATCGCTAACAACCTGCGTGCTCCATACCAGTGGCAGCTGAACTTCGGTATCGACCAGCAGCTCGTCAAGGGTGCGACGATCTCGATCAACTACCAGCACATTCGCGGCGTCCACCAGTTCAACAGCAACGTGGCGAATTACAGCTCGCTAAGCTCGTCGACGCCGATTCAGTATCAATACCAGTCCGAGGGTGTCTTCAACCAGAACCAGCTGGTCACGAACATTAACTACCGTTACAAGCGAGCGTCGATCTTCGGCTTCTACGTGGTGAACTTTGCCAAGTCAGATACCGGCGGCGCGGGCTCTTTCGGTACCAACCCCTTCAACCTGGGTCAGGACTATGGTCGGGCGCAGTTTGACACCCGCAACCGTCTCTTCCTGGGTGGCAGCCTGTCTCTGCCGTACCTGGTCAACCTGAGCCCGCTGCTGGTCGCTAACAGTGGATCGCCGTACAACCTTACCTCCGGTACGGACGTGAATGGCGACACCATCTATAACGACCGTGTTGTGTTCGCGACAGCCGGGTCCGCGGGAAGCAAGACGATTGCAAACTGCGGTACGTTTGCTGCGCCGCCGACTACCGGAACCTACACACCGGTACCGGTGAACTACTGCACCGGACCTTCGAACTTTGTGATGAACCTCCGCGCTTCCAAGACCTTTGGGTTTGGTGGCCCGGCCAACGCAGCGGCAGCGGCAGCGGCTCGTCAGCGCAATCAGGGTGGCCCCGGTGGCCCAGGGGGACCTGGTGGTCCCGGCGGTCCGGGTGGCGGTGGTGGTGGACGTGGGGGCGGCGGACCGATGGGCGGTGGCGGCGGCACAAGCAGCGGTCAGAAGTACAACCTCACCTTTGGCCTACAGGTTCAGAACCTGTTCAACATTGTCGACCGCGGCACCCCGGTGGGGACATTCACCTCGCCTAGCTTCGGAACCAGCACCGCGCTGGCTGGCAACATCTTCACAGGGAACTCGGCTGTCCGCAGAATTTACCTACAGACCTCCTTCAACTTCTAAACCAGATTCAACCACTGCGGCGTCCGCAATTATGCGGACGCCGCGTTGCTTTTGGGGCTGAACCATCGGCCCGTAACTGTCGTCTAAATCCATATGGATTGTTGCAGTTCGCTTCGTCATTCCCTCGCCCTATGTTTTATGGCAGCCAGTTTGTCCGCTGGGTTTGCGCAGGACCGTCCCGCCGGACCAACCACGACTCTCTCGCTGGACGCGCGGCTCGTCAACCTGCCGGTCATCGTCCGCGACAAGAAGGGCGCGATCATCCAGAACATTACAAAGGATGAATTCACGCTCGCCGTGGACGGCCATGCATCGAACATCCGTTGCTTCGACAAGGACAACGATCTGCCGCTGACGTTGGGCCTGCTGGTCGATGTCAGCGGCTCGGTTCGGAACACTTTGAACGAAGAGCGAACGGCAAGTTCGGCATTTATCGATCAGATGATTACTGCTCCTGCGGGTCGTCAGCCGGATCGCGCGTTCATCATCCAGTTCTCGCAGCTGACGGAGATTTTGCAGGATGTGACGCCGTCCCGCCCGAAGCTACAGGCGGCGATCAAGGAGATCGGCACAGTCGATCCGAAGGCGAACAATCGTCAGCGGCCCGACCCACCCGATCCCGACGATGCCGGTGGCGGGGGCGGCCAGAGACGTCGCGGCGCTGGTGGAACGACACTTTACGACGCAGTATTTCTTTCGGCCGACGAAGTGCTGGCGAAGCAGAAGGGTCGAAAGGCGATCATCCTGCTCACGGATGGAGCCGACAATGGTAGCTGCGCAGCGCTGAATCGTAGCATTGAAGCCGCCCAGCGTGCCGACACCATCGCCTATGCGATCTACTTCAAGGGGGAGCTGGGCGGCGGGAATCAACAGCGTGACCAGGATCGGCGTGGCGGCGGTGGTGGCGGTTTCCCGGGTGATCGCGGAGGCATCGGCTTCCCCGGCGGTGGTGGTGGTTATCCGGGTGGTGGCGGAGGCCGTCAGGGCGGTGGACAGCGGCCGCAGGAGAATCGCGTTGACGGGAAGAAGATACTCGAACGAATGGTCAACGAGACCGGCGGACGGGTCTTCGACGAGAGCAAGAAGCAGGACTTTGCGGCGATCTACAGCCAGATTGCCGAGGAACTTCGCTCACAGTACCGGCTGGGCTTTACGCCCGATCAGACCAACATAGAAGACGGCTACCACCGCGTCCCGTTGGATCTGCCGAAGAAGAAGGATTTGAAGATTCAGACTTGCGAAGGTTATTACACGGGTAAGTAGCGCCTGTTACGGGGAAGTAGCCTACGCCGCCTTGGCAGCGCGGGCTCCGTGGAACGCCGACCCTTCGCCGGTCAGCACATAGTAGAGAAGCTCTGGCAGACTCATCGTCTCCGCTTTGGTGCAGTCGACGCCCTGCGCCGACTGCACCTTCCTCAATTCATTGCCCTGATTCAAAGCCATCGTCATATCTACTTTCGGTTAGAGGGTCGTTTGTTCAGCGGCAGGTACGTCACCGCAAGGTCTGCACCACGAGCGGCCCCGCATGCCGGCGCGGAACTTCTCGCGATCTTCGGGGGTCATGTTGGCGAACCGGTCGGCCATATGGCGCTTCCAGCCGGGGCGTCCGCCAACATGGCGATGGAAGCCGCCAAACAGGACTTTACTGAGGCAAAACAGACCCAGCGCTTGCCAGAATGTGATCACCTTTAGCCCCAAAAGGGCGGGCATCACTGAATTCCAAAGGGTCATGGTCACGAATCCGAAGACGATAACCCCTGCCACAACCATCAACAGAATCTTTACTGCTTTGAATACGCGATACTCTCTCATTTCGTTCCTCATTTCCCATCCAAACTATTGCTGAACTCCTGCAGCCGCTCGCGCAGATGTAGCACGGCATAGCGCTTCCTCGACAGCAGCGTATTCATGCTTGTACCTGTTTCCTCTGACAACTCCTTGAAACTGCGCCCTTCGAACTCATGCGCGAGAAAAACTTCGCGCTGCTCGCCGGGCAAGTCATCCAGCGCGTCGTCCAGCGCCTCCAGCAGCAGACTGCGGGCGTAGACTGCGTCTGGCCCGGCGTCGGGTGAGGGAAGCAAATCCTCGATCGTCGGTGCGTCTTCATCCGCTGAAATGCCGTCGCTTAGCGAGACGGATTTGCGGCGGCGAAACAGATCGGTGATCCGATTCCTGGCGACCCGGAACAACCAAGCCGTTACCTGCTCGGCCGGCTTCATCATCCGGTAAGCCTGAATCAGCTCGTAGAAGACGTCCTGCAGGACGTCTTCTGCGTCGCCAGTGTCGAGCACCCGGCTGCGGATGAAGCTGCGCAACCGCGATTCGTCGCGCTCGACAGCCGCAGCGATCAGCCGATCCTGTTGTGCAATCGGATCGAGCTCATCGGCGGTGATTTCAGGGGTTGGCATCCTGTTCCTCAGTAGGTCTGCAGAGGTTAACGGATGAGACGGAGAAATATTGTAAGTAACAGGAAATTTAAAAAGAATTGTTCTGCCGAAGCCGCCCTACTCCCATTGCCACTCGCGGAAGTCGTGGCGCAGCTTGGTCTTCAGGATTTTTCCGGTAGAGGTGTGCGGGAGTTCGTCGACGAAGACGAAGGCGTCCGGAACCTGCCAGCGGGCGAAGTCTCGCTCCAGAAAGCTCCGCAACTCTGCGGCGTCTACGGTCGTGCCATCCCGCAAGATAAGGACGGCCAGAGGTCGCTCCTGCCACTTTGGATGTGGGACGGCAATCACTGCTGCCTCGCGAACGGCAGGGTGTCCGATGAGCGTGTTCTCAAGGTCGATGGAGCTGATCCACTCGCCGCCGGATTTGATCAGGTCTTTCAGACGGTCGGTGATTCTGATGTAGCCTTCGGGGTCGATCGAGACCACGTCGCCGGTCCGGAACCAGCCGTCGGCGGTCCACTTTCCGTCGTTGTCTTGGTCGTGATATTCGGCGGCGACCCAGGGTCCCCGAATTTCGAGTTCTCCGGTGGTCTCCCCATCCCACGGACATTCTCCGTCGTCGCCTACAGCGCGCAGGTCGATGAACGGCAGAGCCATCCCCTGTCGCGAGCGTTGGGCGTAGCGGTCATCTTCGGACCATGTATCCATCACCGGTTTTAGCGTTGCCACCGTTGCGATGGGGCCGGTTTCGGTCATCCCCCAGGCGTGAATGATCTGGATGCCCAGCGCATCGAAGCGCCGGATCAACGACTCTGCACATGCCGCGCCACCCATGCCGATTCGCAGTTTGGGCGATAGCTTCCAGCGACCGGGATTCGCTTCGATCAAGTTCAGAATCGCCATCCACACGGTCGGTACTGCGGCTGTAAGGGTCACTTGCTCGGCCGCAAACAGGTCGAGCAGCGCCTCCGGCTGCAGGTTTCGGCCGGGGAGGACGGTGCGGCTTCCGGCCATCACCGCTGCGAAGGGAAGGCCCCAGGCATTGACGTGGAACATCGACGATACCGGGCAGACAGTCTCGAAGCGGCTGACGCTGATCTGATCTGGAAGCGAAATAGCCAGTGCGTGCAGACAGATCGACCGATGCGAGTACACGACGCCCTTCGGCTTGCCGGTGGTGCCGGAGGTATAGCAGATCGCGGCGGGATCATACTCGGAGAGGTCTGGCGGCGAGAATGCAGTGTCGGCGCCGGCAAGAAATGCCTCGTAGCATTCCGTTCCTTCGGGCAGCTTTTCGCCACTTCGATTCACGACGAAGACGCGCTCAAAGTGAACTGACGCTCGTAGCTGTTCGTAGACCGGCAGCAGCACGTCCTCGACGATCAGGAAGCGATCTTGAGCGTGGACCACGACATGGGCAAGATCCTGCGGATGTAACCGCATGTTGAGCGCGTGCAGCACGCCGCCCGAAGCTGGAACGCCGAAGTAGGCCTCCAGGTGTTCGCGCTCGTTCCACATCAGGGTGGCGACACGATCTCCCTTCACCAGACCCGCAGCCTGTAGTGCGCCAGCCAACTCGCGAGAACGACGATGGAGATCGCCAAGTGTGGAGCGGCTCCGGGTGCCATCCGGCTCGACCGAGATTACTTCCACACTGGCAAAAATTTTCGCGGCCCGGTGCGTCAAGTCCGGCACTAGCATCGGTGACGACATCATCGTAGACTTCATAGCAACCTCAGAGGTCAGAGATCAAAAATAAACAGCGAGGCCCGCGCCGCGAACGCTCAGCCCGCTGAGTATACAGTCTGCAATTGTCAGATTGGAAAGGGGATAAGGGGTGGTTATTCGCCGTCTTTGAGCGGCGTGCGGAAGGCTGATTTAAAACGGCCGGAGTCGAAGCTGACGACCTTCAGGCTCACCTCTTCCGGGTCCTGCGGTTCAAACGGAATCTCCGTCTGCTCCACGGCTCCAGCGATGACGACGGTCTTGGCGTTCAGGAACTCGCGCATCCCGGCGCCAGAAAGCTCGCGGCCGTAGCCGGAACGCTTGATGCCACCGAACGGCAGGCGCGGATCGCTCGCCACCATGGTGTTGACGAAAACCTGACCACATTGCAGCTCGGCGATCAGGTGCTTCTGCTCCTCGGGGTCACGCGACCAGACTGAGGCACCCAGGCCGAACGGCGTATCGTTCGCAATTTCAATAGCTTCCACCGCAGAGGATGCCTTGAACAGCATCGCAGCGGGGCCGAACATCTCTTCCCGGTAGACGGCAGTGTTGCGCGGCACGTCAGCGATCACGGTAGGCTCAAAGAAGTTGCCGACCCCGACCATCCGCTCGCCGCCGCAGAGTAGGCGTCCACCAGCGGCTGTCGCGGCCTGTATCTGGAGCTCGAGGTCTTCGACGAGCTTTGCCGTCGCGAGTGGGCCGATTTCGGTCCCTTCCTTCATGGGGTCGCCGACCTTCAACGCCTCCATTCCGGCAACGAAACGCTTCTCAAACTCGTCGTAAATGTCTGCGTGGATGATGAACCGCTTGGCCGCGATACAGGACTGGCCATTGTTGATCGTGCGTGCCTTGATGCCGATTTCAATGGCTCGGTCGAGGTCCGCCGTCGGCATGACGATGAAGGGGTCTGAACCGCCCAGTTCCATCACCGACCGTTTGATCAGCCAGCCCGCCTGCGCTGCGACCGCACGTCCAGCAGCCTCGGAACCGGTGACGGTGACGGCGGCAACCCGCTCGTCGGAGAGTACGGACTCAACCTGGCGCGATTCGATGAGCAGCGTCTGGAACGTGCCGCGTGGGAACCCAGCGCGACGAACCAGCGCCTCAATCGCAATAGCCGACTGCGGGACATTGGATGAGTGCTTCAGCAGCACGACGTTGCCCGCCATCAGGGCCGGTGCGATGAACCGGAAGACTTGCCAGAACGGAAAATTCCACGGCATGACCGCGAGAATGACGCCGAGAGGATCCCAGCGTACGAAGCTGTTGTTCAGGTCGGTCGGAATCGGCTCGTCGGATAGGATTCTGGCTGCATTTTCAGCGTAATATCGGCAGCCAAGGGCGCATTTCTTCACTTCTTGGCGCGATGATTCGAGCGTCTTGCCAACTTCTTGCGTCAAAAGCGTCGCCAGTTCTTCGGTCTCGTGCTCCAGAATGCCGGCGAGCTTGCGCATGCACAAGGCACGGTGCTCGAGCGGAATCTCCCCATAGGCCCGGAAGGCGGCGTGTGCGACCGCAATTTTCCCCTTCAGTGCATCTTCGCCGAGAGGTTCAAAGCTGCGAAGTAGTTCGCCGGTCGCGGGATTGATGGATTGAATGGACATTCGTTGCAGCTTATCTAACTACAGCAGTTTAGCAAGGAGAGCGTCCCGCGCGGGGTTCCGGCGGTGGGAATCGTACGGTAAACCCGCTGTGCCATAATCGACTTTGGCGCAGTTAATCGTCTGGGAGTCAAATTTCGCCTCGAACGCGATTTCGCGAGGTCAGGAAGACAACGATGGAAGAGTTGCAGCAAGCTGACGAACAGTTCATGCATATGGCGATCGAACTCGCCACCGACAACGTGCTTTCTGGCGCGGGCGGACCGTTTGGCGCGGTGATCGTGAAGAACGGCAAAGTGATTGCTACCGGCGTGAACAAGGTGACCGTCAGCAACGACCCCACCGCCCACGCCGAGGTGACGGCCATCCGCAACGCAGCTGCTGCGCTGCGTAATTTTGAGTTGAAGGGCTGTACCATCTACTCCAGTTGCGAACCCTGCCCAATGTGTCTGGGCGCAATCTACTGGTCGCGCATCGGCGCGCTGTACTTCGGCAGTACCGCGAAGGACGCAGCGGACGCCGGTTTCGACGACTCCTTCTTCTACGACGAACTGCGTAAAGGCATCGGCGAGCGCAGCATCCCCACCTTCAACCTGATGCGGCACGAAGCCGGCGAGAGCTTTGAGGCCTGGAAAGACTCCTCTGGCCGGATCGAATACTGAAGACCTCAACAGAAATAGGACGGTAATGACCAAGATAGCGATATTGGGATTTGGAACTGTCGGCGGCTCCGTGGCAAAGGCTGTCCGGATGCTCGGCGTTCCGGGAGTTGAAATCAGCCACATCTATAACCGAGACGTCGCTCGCAAGCGGACCTCTGCGGCAGCCGTGCATGTCGGCTCCGACACAGTGTGGACAGACAACATCGACGACATTTTGAACTCCGATGTCGACATTGTGGCCGAGTTGGTCGGTGGCATGGAGCCGGCGGGAACGTGGATTGAGAGCGCGCTGAAGGCCGGAAAGTCTGTCGTGACGGCGAACAAGCAGCTGATCGCCTATCGCGGACCCGAACTGGCCAAGATCGCCGCAAAAAACGGGGTTATGCTGCTGCATGGCGCGGCCGTCGCGGGCGGGGTTCCGGTAATTCCAGGGATTTTGCAAGGTTTGTCGGGCGATTCCATCACCCGCATCAGCGGTATCCTGAACGGCACCTGCAACTACATTCTCAGCCGCATGGAAGCGGGCGACGCCTACGCCGACGTGCTGAAAGACGCGCAAAATCTGGGTTACGCCGAGTCAGATCCCACAGCGGACGTAGGCGGCTTCGATGCCCGCGCCAAGCTCTGTATCCTGGCGCGCATCGCGATGCACGCCGAGCTCAACCCCGAAGAAGTCGCTACCCAGACCATCGCCGATATCGACGCCGTCGACTTCGCATACGCGAAAGAACTCGGCTGCACGATCCGCCAGGTCTCCCGCGCGCAGGTTCAGGGCGATGGCATGTACGCCCGCGTGGCTCCGATGCTGGTGCCGCAACAGTCGCCGATGGCGTGGTCCCACGGGACGCAGAATATGGTTGTTTCGACCGGCAAGATGGGTGGGGATGTGGTCTTCTCCGGCCACGGTGCCGGTGGCGATGCTACGGCTGTCGCAGTGATGTCCGACCTGCTGGCAGTCGCGCAGGGGGCCCGCTGTGTCTCTCTGCCGACGGTCACGAAGGCTGTGACGGGGGATTCGGTTGCGCCGCACTACCTGCGCTTTATCGTGGACGACAAGCCCGGTATTGTCTCGGCGATCTCCGGCGCGCTTTCTCAAGTGGGCGCGAACATCGACTCGCTGCTACAGCGGCGCGGCTATCCAAAGAACAGACTCGCATTTGTCGTCACTACGGAGCCTACGTTGAACTCGACGATTGCGAAGGCGATTGATTTGATCGCCGACCTGGACTGCATGCTGGTGAGGCCGCTGGCGCTCGAGATGCTGGTGGTGGACGATAAGGATGAGGCGACGGCCTAGCGAGTTCTAGATGGCGTGGCTTGAATCAAGCTTCTGACGGATTCAAACCACGCCACAATTCGTCGAATTTTTGTTGGACTGCCGTGTCCACCTTGAAGTCTCGAGCCAGATTGTTGGACTTGATCAATTCTTGAACATCTGCGAGGTCCTTCAGCCGTGACCCGGGTGATCCGAGATAACTCGACAGCTTTATCTCAATCAAAGTTGGCAAATCCGCAATAGCCGGCTGCGTCGAAACCGCAACTGGCATCGGAAGTTTCAGCGGCCCTGGACCCACCGACCCACCTCCCGGTAGCAAGTCCACCTCCACCTTCGAAATCCGATCCGTAACCGTCATAGTCGAACCGGGATTCTCTCGAAATCCATTGATCGACAGCACACTTAGGGCCTCGGCGACATTCGGAACGACGATGTCCACATCCGACGTGAATCGAGCGTACCCGTGCTCCTGTACGGCATAGCCGCCGACTACGAGAGATGGAATATTGGCCTCGGCAAGCACACGAACTGCTTTACGCATGGTCTTGCTGAGGTCTGTTGAGGCAGAGACCTTTCGCAACAACTTCGCTCTTACGTGATGGCTAGCTTCCAGCGTCGTCATGATCTGCGTTTAGATTATCAGCGCGGAACGACGGACGCATCCATCGTCATCTTCGTTCCGCTTTCGACCCGAATGTTCTGCGCGGGCGAATCCAGCACGCCGGAGATGGTCGCGGTCACTTGGCTTGACAGGATGACGCCCGGCATGTTCGCGACCGGGTAGTGATGCACCTGGATCGCGTCGCTGACATAAGTCCCCTTGGCGGAACTGCCGGCGGCCCGTGGATCATTCAGACCGGTAGGTCCGTTGGAATGTGCCACGGTGATCGGTGTGGCGTCGAGGCCCGATAGGGTTCCGGTCGAAGGGGCAAGTGGCGGCAGGCCCCTGACAGCACTACCTCCCGGCCTTCCTGAACTGCGCGAACCCGGCGTTGCGCCAGCCGGCGGATTCGTCGTCTCGGGCGGTTCTGCGTCGAGGATGACTCGCGGGGGGCCTGACAGCGAATTCAGGGTTGTGTGGAGGCGAATTTCCTGGCCGTTCGGGAGCGTGGCGCGATCCACGGTGAAAGCGAGAAGCGACATTGAATTCCCGCCGGACTTCGAGTGTGAGTCGACAATGGTCCCGCTGAGACGGGCTCCCCAGCGCAACTCCGTGCCGTCTGGAAGGGTGGCATCGGCGGTGGTTCGAGCGGCGATCTCGTCGCCCACCCTGGCATCTCTGGTGTCGATCTTCCTGGTGAATTCGGCGGAGATTCGGGTCGAGGTGTAGGCCGCAGAGGTCGTTTGCCCGGCCTGTTCGGTCGGGGTTTGGGCTGAAAGTGGCATCGAACAGGCTGCGGTGAACAGCAAAGCGAGACATTTCATCATCCCAGCCCTCCCGGTTGGACCCTTGATAGATCGCATGTAATTATTCAACGCCTTGTCGCCCCGGTTGTCTCGCGCCAAATGTCTGCAAATTGTCTACTTCACGTACGGCACCACCGGTCCGGGTGTGGAGGCTTGCAGGACGTCATATAGTGGTTGGGCCGGAGTTACGTCAGGTCCTTCCTTCGCGACGGAGATCGCCAGAATGCGGATATTGTCGTTGGTCGGGAGGGTTAGCTTGTGGCCGTCTGCGAGGTTGATCGGGTAGGCGAACAGGTAGCTGAACTCGTACGGCTCGTTCAGTCCGGTGGCGGTGTGGTGATGCGATGCGTACCACGCAACGTCGGCGCGCTTGATGAAGCCCGCCCGCATTCCGACGTAGTCCTCCGGGAACTTCGGCGACCAGTCCTGGGAGCCGCTCCTGGTGATATCCCACGGCTCGTGGTTTGCAGAGACGGCCCAGTCCTGGCGGATGTTTGTGGGCACAGGCTTCCAGATGCGCGTGTTCCACTGGCCGATGAAGCCCGACCAGCTTTCGATGGTCAGGGGCAAGGATTTTGCGCCGACATGGAAGGTTGCGGATTCATCTCCGGCGGAGGACGCCGCCAGAATCCAAACCTTGTTGAACCCGGCCGGAAGGTCGATTGTCTGGCCCTTGGGCACCAGCGCGTTCATTTTGCCGGTACCGGCGGGTGCGAGTTCGAAGCCGACCCCGTTGAAGTCCAGCTTGGTTGGTAGCATCTCGGCGGGAAGGGCATTGCCTGCGGCGTCAAATCCGCCGACCGTCTTCGTATCGTCGTTGCTTGCAACGGCAAGATCGTAGGTCAGAGGCACAGCTTGCGATGTAGCCGCAGTGAGTTTCGTAGGAGCGGCACCCAGCTTGAGCGCGAAGGTGCGGGGCTGGTAGGCGGTGAACGACGTCTTCAACGCTCCAGCAGCGATCGTGGCAGACCCCAGCGGCAGCTCCTGGCCATCGACCTCGCGGGCCGCCGTGACGGATCCCGCGAACTTTACCGTCACATCGGGTGCAGGCTTCCCGTCCAGTTCTTCCAGACGGACGATCACCTCATCACTCAATTCAGCCTTCTTCAGCGCGAGGATCCGAATGCGCGGATTGCTGACCGAGACCAGTGAGAACTCGCGACCCAGCGTGCCGGGATGGCTCGATGTTTCAAATGCAACGAGCGGTGTGCTCAGGCGATATGCCTGCCAGTCGGTCTGCGCCTCCCGCCAACCGGCGGCGTGGCCGGAGAGGCCGAAGGTGATTTCGTGATGGCCCCAGTCCTGATTCGCCTGGTCGCTGTAGTTGTGGTTCTTCGCGGTGGGTAGGTAGCCGGGCGTGCGAATGAGTGTCAGCCGCAGCGTGTTGTCGTCGCGCTTGTCGGAGGCGTTCTTTACGTCCGTAAGCAGCGTTGCGCCGTAGCTGCCGTCGGCGTTGGTCAGATCGATCCAGTGGTGCGACGCAACCTCAAACTGCCGCTCGGCCGCGTTGGGACGTTGTACCGTGCCGATCTCCCAGTTGTACGTCGCCAGCGGATTGCTTGCGGTCAGCGGAAAGACCGCCTTGAGATTCGCCGCGGTGTCCTTCCAGTCGATGGACTCGCCGAACTCGACGCGGTTCCCAGCATCTCCAGCCGACAAGCTCACCGTCTGGATGAACTTCGAACCCTCCGTCTCGCGCGATACTTCGATTGCCACACGAACCGGGCCGTTTTCGACCACGCGAACAGTTGCCTTGCCGCCTACGAATGCGCGCGGCGCAGCCTGCTCCTGATCGAAGTCCATGTTCCACGCAGGCCACTGGCGAGGGGTGTCGGTGGAGATCGCGAGCCGCATTGGAGCGGCCAGAAGTTCCTTGTTCAGCTTCTTGTCGAAGATGTTGGCTACGTCGCCGTCCGCATTTAGCTTGACGCTATAGCGAGCGTTTTCCAATGATGTCGCCGTAACTTTCAGGTCTAACTTTGCCGCTGCCGTTGCCTTTTCAACGCGGTAGACGGCGTATCCAACGGACGGCGTCTTCGCGAGGAAGATCACTTTGCCGTCCTGCATCTGGGCCGAAACGGCGGTGCCATCGGGGCCAGTCACGCGGACTGCTTTGGGCTGTTCGCCGGGGAATTTGATCGACGCTTCGACCACATCTTCCCGTGCGATATTGAGCGAGTTGTAGACCACGACGGGAACTCCAGCGCCCTCGGTATTCAGCCCGGCCGAGATGCCCTGCGTCGCGCTCTTCAGCACGCTGCCAAACTGATTCATCGCGATGACGTCGTCGTTTTGGGCGAACTCGTAGCCGCGTGGCAGTGCGGTTCCGGCGCCGGTGTCGTGGAACTGGCCACCCATCACCAGAGCCCATGCGTCGGTCATTCGTCCGAGCGGATACTGCCTTGCTCCCAGCCACTCTGCCGCGACAGAGGCTTTTTCTGCTGCATCGGCAAGAATCTCGTTCTTGCGATTCCAGCGCTTGTGGTATGCCTGAGAGGTCAGCGAGCCAGCCGAGTGGTTGATCAACTCCAGGTCACCGCTCCAGCGCGGCATTTTGGTGGTCATCTCGGGTTTGATGTCGAGGAACATCTGGTCTGCAGATGCAGAGACGACGTGTACAGCTCCCGTACCCTTGCCATCTTGATGCGTGACCATCTGCTCCAGCAACGCGATGGACTGCTCGTCGGTTGCGCCGCCGATATCACCTGTGCCGACATAGTGATAATCCGCGAAGACCCCGGTGACTTTGCCGTCGAGAGCGATACGCGCCGGCCAATCCTGCTCGTAAGATGAACCCCTTGGAGCGGGATCGCTAGCCAGCGGCTGGCGGCTCAGGTCGGAGCGAATTGTTCCGGTGTAGTTGCCCGGGTTAAGAGCGGCGATCACCGATTTGCCGTCCGGCCCGGACCAGATCCCGACGTTGAATGGAATTCCCTCGGGCGTTTGTTCTGGCGAGTTCGGGCCGCCCACAAGCGGTGCCGGCTGCCATGCCGCATTCAACTTCTGGGTCGAAAAACCCTTCACGCCAGCGTGAGCCAGGATCGTCGGTAGGGAAGCGGGGAAGCCGAAGCAATCGGGCAGCATGTACTCAAAGCTGGCCTTGCCAAATTCATTGCGGAAGTAGGTGTTGCCATACAGCACCTGTCGCAGGATCGACTCGGCGCTGGGCAGGTTAACGTCGCCCTCTTCCATCGACGAGCCCGCCGGGAACCACTGGCCTTTCGCGACGTAGGTCTTCATCTTGGCGTAGTCCGCCGGGTAGTACTCCTTCATCAGCCGATAGCGGTTCGCGCCCGACCAGTTGAAGACGTAGTGCGGATACTTGTCCATCAGATCGAAGTTC
>JAYVZU010000331.1:0-4676 GCA_043783075.1 Rhodanobacteraceae bacterium | reverse complement strand
GCAGGTAGTTGCCGTGGGAGCTATCGGCCCCCGACATGAAGCCGAAGCTGGTCCCGCCGTGGAACATGTAGAGGTTGATTCCGGCCCCATGTTGCAGGATATAGTCGACATCCTCAAGCTGCGGGTCGGTCGGTCGAGTTTGGTGTGGGTGGCCCCAGGAATCGAACCAGCCGGGCCAGTACTCCGACACGAAGATCGGGGCACCGGGACGGAACGCCGCCATCGCATCCATGCCTTTCTGGTGATTGCCGATGCCGAAGTTGGTGCCGCCAAAGACGCCCGGAACCGCCCCCTTGGCTAGGTCTTCGAAGCCGTCGACCGTATACAGCATGGACTTGTCGAACCCAGCCCGTTTGAAGATCTCGTACATGTGCTGCATATAGGCGTGGTCGGAGTCGAAACCGCCATATTCGTTTTCCACCTGTGTCATCAGGATGGGGCCGCCGTTCGCAATCTGTAGCGGGCCAACCTCCTTGGCGAGACGTTGCAGCCAGCGTTCAACCGGCACCGTGAACGCTGGATCGTTGGATCGAAGAGCCGCTGCAGACGCGGGGTCCGCAAGCAGCCACGAAGGCAGACCACCCAGCTCCCACTCGCCGCAGATGTACGGTCCAACCCGCAGAATGACATACAGACCCTCTTCGTGAGCCGCTTGAATGAACGCCGCGAGGTCGTTCTGGCCGGTGAAGTCATAGTGTCCGGGCGATGGCTCATGCAGGTTCCAAAAGACGTACGTCGCGATCGTATTCAACCCCATCGCACGAGCCATCTTCAGGCGGGCATGCCAGTATTCACGCGGGATTCGCGCGTAGTGAAGCTCGCCGGAGAGCACCTTGAACGGCTTGCCGTTCAGCACGAAGTGGTCGCCATCCACGGCAAAAACCTGCGGAGCCTGAGCCAAAGAAACAGATGTGAAGAAAAACGCAAATGACACAAGCAGACTCAGCCTGCGCGAGATAGAAATCGCAAACCTGCGTTGCTGGATGATCGGAATATTCAACGTCTTTCCTGTAAACAACTTCATCATTCTCTTCCGCTCCCCAGGACACGCTGGTAGAAATATTTCGCCAGACCCAGCCTGCGCTTTTGCACGTCAATCTGCAACTGGCGCAGGGGCAAATCCTCCATTCCGGGTTGAGAATAGCTGCAACTTCAGAAGAGCAAAGGTCGTCTACACGTCTGCCAAACCGTGACCAGTTTCGCGGGAACATCTACACTGCTGTAGGGTCAGAGGAACGTCAGTTCGCGGTGCCGCGGTGCCTGCTCTATAGTTGCGTCGAGTGCTTGATCGGAGATTCGTGTGCGTTTTCCGTTTTTCAAAATGAAGGCTTCAGATTCCCGTTCGACTCGCCGCTATCGCTGGGTACTGGTGTGGCTCGGCATCGGCAGCGCTATCGCGATCCTTTTTCTGGCAAATACGCTTCGGGACTACAGGTTCGTTTCGCGCGTGCTTGCAACGCAGCAGGTTCGCCATCAGATGACCCAGATCGCCGCTCAGATTGAGCAACACCTGCGCCGAAACGACATAGCTGCGGACGCTCTGCAAAGCGCTCTGGCCGGCACAACGCGAGGCGACGAATCAATCAATCTCCGGACCTCGGACGGCGTGCTCGTCGAACACCTCGGACGGACATTTCCCGATCTAACGTTCTCGGTTCAAGCCATGCGCGACTCGCTTTCCAAGCGCGAAGCCTTGTACCACACGGTTTCCACCTCCAGCGGCAACCTCGTGGTCGAGGTGTTCCCAATGCGCGGTCTCCGGCGCCCGACTGGTTCCGCGCCGACTCCCGGTTCACCGGACGCGCGCCCGATGCTGGTTGAGATCGCCATGCCCCTGAAGGATGCCGATGCGGCGGTTCTGCTGCCTATTCGCCGAAACCTGATCCTCGACTTTGCGGCGGCCCTCTCCTTGCTTGCGACGGTCGTACTGGCCGGCACTGGGCTGAGATCCTACGCACGCGGAGAGCGATTGGAAGAGCAAGTCGAGATCGCGCGTCAGGTTCAATCCAGACTGTTGCCGCACGCCACCCTGCAAGTTCCCGGCATAGAGATCGCCACGGAATATAAGCCGGCTGAGGTAGTCGGTGGAGATTTCTACGACGTCTTCGCCAGCGATGCGAATCACATTGCGGTGCTTATCGGCGATGTCTCCGGAAAGGGCATTCCGTCGGCTCTGCTGATGGGCGTCATCCACGGCGCGGTTCGGACAGCGCAGTGGCAAAGCTCAGCGACAAGCCACGAAACCGAGTCGCAGAAGCTAAATCGCCTGCTCTGCGATCGAGCCAGCGGCAACACCTTCGCCAGCATGTTCTGGTGCGTCTATGACGAACCCCTGCATTCGCTGCGGTACGTCAACGCCGGTCATTGCCCGCCGATGCTCTTGAGCGTGCGCGATGGGAAGACAGTGACGACGCGGCTGGACAAGGGTGGGCCAGTGCTGGGTCTGCTCCCCGACGTCCCCTACGAAGCCGCCACCGTCGAAATCTCAAAGGGCGACCTGCTGGTGATGTACTCGGACGGCCTGGTAGAAGCGGCAAATGAAACGGAACAGGAATATGGCGATGCAAGACTGAACAAGCTGCTGCAGGAGCACTCGAACGAGACACCGGCGCAGCTTCGCGAGAGCATCCTCGATTCGCTGGCAGCGTTTGCGTCCGTGGATGTGCCACAGGACGACCTTACATTTGCCATCGTTCGATTCTGAGATAGACAGGTTTAGACGTCGATCGGTTCCATGTCGACCGCAACCTTCAGCGTGTTGGTACCGCCGCCGTGGACCAGACCACGCAACGGGCTAACGTCGCTGTAGTCCCGACCCCACGCCAGCGTCACGTGGCCATCTGACGGAACGACGTTGTTAGTCGGATCGACATCCAGCCAGCCCGCACCCGGGCAGAAGGCAGACACCCAGGCGTGTGATGCGTCGGCACCAATGAGTCTCGGCTTTCCGGGCGGTGGGTAGGTGCGGAGATATCCGCTAACGTAGCGGGCCGCCAGATTAATCGAACGCAGGCATGCAATCTGCACGTGTGCAAAGTCCTGACAGACTCCGCGGCGCTTCTTGAAGACCTCTTCGGCCGACGTCCGTACATTGGTCACTTTGGGGTCGAACTTGAAGTCGTGGTGAATGCGCGAGGTCAGGTCTCGAAGCGCCTCCGTCATTGGTCGACGCGGCGTGAACGAGCGGAGGGCGTACTCCGCAAACTCCTGCCGAATGCGGATTCGGGGCGACTCAAAGCCAAACTGAAATGCCTCCAACCCCTCCACGCTGTTGTCCGACGATAGAGACCCAGCGACATCTTCCCAGAGCATCTGGCTCTCGGGCATGGCCCCCGTCAGCCCGCCAAGCTTCACCTCGCTCAGCGCCTCAACGATCAACTCGGTATGCGGCTCTTGAATCGTAAAGAAACAAAGCGTGTTGCCAAAAAAGTCGACCCGTTCCGTCCTCGTTACCGGGGTTGGATAGATATGCAGGTGACTTTGGGCCAACTGACGGTTGCGAAGATTTCGCGGCTTCAGGCATGCCACATGATTGCCTACCGACACGGGATATTTGTAACGGTAAGTTGTCCGGTGGACGATCCTGTACATCATTGACCTATGGTAATTGGCAAGGTGCGAGCGTGGCTAAAGTACTGGCTCGAAAGGTTGTTAGACCATGTCCGCAGCAGGATTTCCAGATCGCGCAGAGATCGATCCAGACGCGCGAGACCTGACGGACCGCCGCCCACCGTAAACTCCCCCGATGCCCCGGGCAAGACGTAGCGAATCTTCCGTAAATCGATCGCCCGCAGTGTCGCCAGAGCCTCGCGCATAGCCTCCAGATCCTCGGTTGAGTGGCGTGGAAGTTTCTCGTACAGCTCCTCCAGGTGACTGAGTTGGAAGTCGAGAGAACGTGGGTTCTTCTCGTCCATCATCAACACTTCCAGCAGAGCGAGTGGCTGTAGCGTCGTGTAATAGCGGCCTCGGTAAGCCATCGAGCTATCGGCAACTTCCAGCAGGCATTCCAGCAGCGGCCAATCCTCTTCCGCCAGTGGCGTCGTCACCTCGCGAAGTTGGCGGGCGAGAAAGATGGCGCGTTCCATCCGTCGGCCCAGGCTCATAAAGAGCCAGCCTGAACCCCGGATAATATTCTCGCGCTCCATTCCTGAAAACGCCGAGAGGAGTTCCAGGCAGTTCGTCAGGATCGCGGTGTATTCCAGAATCTCGGTCCCCGGCTCAAATTGAACGGTGTCGCGCAACTTTCCAATCAGAAAAGTCATATCGGCCGACAGGCGCTCGCGCACATTTCCGCCAACGCGCGATACATCCACGAGCGTCGAGACCAGGCTGTCCGGCCGTTTGGGATCGGCAATCAGAGAGATAAGCTCCTGCTCCAATGCAATCGCGTCCGGCTCCTTCCCCTTGGCCCTGGACTTGGGTAATTTGCTGTAGCGGGATTCGAGGCAGCGGTGCAGACGCAGCAGGCAATGCAGCTCGGCTGTGTCCGCGCGGCGCACACGAGAGATCATGGTGCGTGCAATGCGCGCAATATTTTCTGCCCGCTCCACATAGCGCCCCAACCAGAAGACATTGTCGGCGACACTGCTTGGCACGGCCCGGGGTACGCGGGTCAAATCGATCGGCTCACCGCGCGGGCGCAACATGCTGAACGTATCGACTGGGCGGTCCCACAA
>JAYVZU010000330.1:0-4677 GCA_043783075.1 Rhodanobacteraceae bacterium | reverse complement strand
GGTGTACACGTGTGCACACTCTGAAATTGCTGAGGGCGAAATGGACTTGATTGAGGCAGGAATAAGGCTGCATTGATTTGGCACATGAATTGCGATGCAACTGTTTGGCAGGGAAGCGGCTCCATCCTGAACGGGAAAAGGTCTACGAATGAATAGACGAGTTGCACTGATTCTTCTGACGGCTTTTGTGGTCGCAGCCGCCTGTAGCTACTTCGTGTTCCGTATCGTGGGAAATCGGCTTGCAGGTGCGCCGGGTAAATCGACTCGGATTGTTATAGCGAATAAAGACATCAACATCGGGATGGTTCTACATGACGCGGACCTTGGGACGATGGAAGTTTCCGGTCCGCTGCCTAAAGGGGCAATCGTGAACTCGAAGGATGCGGTTGGACGCGGCGTCGTCTCCAACCTCTATCAGGGGGAGCCGGTAGTTGAGGCTCGGCTGGCCGCGCCGGGTGCAGGCGGCGGAATGGCCGCCACTATCCCGCCCGGCATGAGAGCTTGCGCGATCAAGGTAGATGATGTGGTTGGCTTGGCTGGCTTCGTAACCCCTGGTATGCGCGTTGACGTTCTGATATCCGGTAACCCTCCGGGAGATACGAATCCCCAGAATGGACCTAAGGTACGGACCCTGCTGCAGAATATCGCAGTTCTCTCCGCCGGGACGGACATCCAGAAGGATGGTGAGGGCAAACCGCAGCAGGTGCAGGTGGTGAATCTTCTTGTAACCCCGGAGCAAGCCGAAAATCTAAGCCTTGCCAGCAGCCAGACCCATATTCAATTAGTTCTCCGTAACCCCCTCGACACGAATATTGCAGTGACGGATGGAAGCGCGGTGGGAATTCTATACACCGGCAAGAAAGGGTTAGACCCACCGAAGCCCCGTCTGGTCAGCGGGCCTCGTGTAGTAAGAAATGTTGCCCCGGCTGCGCCTCGGGTCTTTCTTGTCGAGGTCTTCAACGGCTCGAAACAGAGTCAGGCAAAGTTCACTTCGAACGAGGGAAAACAGTGATGGCTAAAACTCGAGTTGGTATATTGGCATTCGTCATTGTGTTTTCGATAGGAGCGAACCCGGCAATGCACGCTCAGGGCGGCGTCCCGGCACCCGTACCGGTGGAGGGATCTACACAGGATTCGGCCAACGACATGGTCCTCGTCGTTGGAAAGTCCGTGCTCGTGGACACCGCTCACCAGATTACGCGGGTCGCTGTGGGTTCAAGCGAACTCGCCGAAGCGACTGCGGTCAGCCCAACCGAAGTGATGTTGAACGCAAAACTTGTTGGCGAAACAAGCCTGATCATCTGGCAAGTGAACGGTGAGCGGCAGTTCTTTAATGTGAAAATCCGTGCCAGCAGTGCAGTAGCAAATGACCGGTTGGAATCGGTGCGGCGCGAATTGCGAACTGAGCTTCCAGGTCAGGCGCTCAAGGTTTCTGCGGAAAATGGTCAGGTGTATCTCCGCGGGACGGTCAAGAATCTGAACAGCTCAGACCGCGCCGTGCAGATCGCTTCAGTCGCCGGGAAGGTTACAAATCTGCTGTACGTCAATGTTCCGGTGGCCGAGCCACAGATTCTGCTCAAGGTGAAATTTGCTAGTCTCGACCGCACAGTGCAGCGCCAGTTGGGCATCAATATATTTAGCACCGGAGCTACGAATAGCATCGGCACGGTGACAACGCAGCAGTTCTCTCCCCCGAATGTGTCGACGGGCACTCCAGGAACGCCGCCAGCTGCTACCCTCTCCAGCCTGCTGAACCTGTTCATCTTCCGCCCCGATCTGAATCTCGGTGCGACAATTTCAGCACTGCAGACTCAGGGAGTATTGCAGATTCTGGCTGAGCCGAATCTACTGACATCAAACGGCAAACAGGGAAGCTTTCTTGCTGGCGGAGAATATCCATATCCCGTAATTCAGGGAACGAGCGGAAGTGGCAGCGGCGCAGTAACGATTGTCTTCAAGGAATTCGGAGTTCGGCTAAACTTTATTCCAACAATTACTCCCCGTGGAACCATTCGGCTGCAGGTAGCTCCAGAGGTAAGCTCGTTGGACTTCGCAAACGGCCTTACAATATCCGGTTTTACTATCCCGGCACTTTCCACCCGCAAGGTTAAGACCGAGGTGGAGCTGTCCGAAGGTCAAAGCTTTGCGATTGCTGGATTGATGGATAATCGCGAGACGAAGAACTTCTCCAAGATTCCTTTTCTCGGCGACATTCCAATTCTGGGCAAATTCTTTCAATCTCAAACTAAGACGCGATCGAATACGGAATTGATGGTGATTGTAACGCCAGAGATAGTCAATCCGATTCCCGTCGGATCTCCGCTGCCAGAGATCAAGTATCCAGATGCGTTCTTGCCGAATAACTCCGGGATTCCAATGACTAACCCTATGGGGACTCCTACGGAAGGCCGACAGCCCGCAAAACTTCCCACTTCAATCCCCGTGGAGCAGCTGATTCAGAGTATGGCTCCAGAGCAGCCGCTGAATACGAACAGCACGTCATCGACCTCGTCCAGTTCGGCGTCCGGTTCTGCAACTCAGGCCGGCTCAGGACCTGCTGGTCCGCCGAATGAATGATTTTGCTGCCTGATTTGTGAGACTGCATAGACCGCTCCCGCGTCCCGACTCAGTCGGATAAGTCGCGGGAACGGTTTGGTAATTGAGCCGCGGCAATGTGCGGTGCCTAAGATCTGGGAAAGACCCTCGACCACAGTTCGCAAATGAGAATGGATGTATCCGAGGCGCATCCTTTTTCAGAAAGCGTGTAAACGGTTGGTCACACAATCCACTAACGCAGGCCATTTCCGTGCATATTTACTCTGTTTTTCGAGGTCCGGGATTTGGCACAGTAATTGCATCATTCAGGGGCAGCAGCCATCGGCTGGATACACCAACCTAACTACGGAGACACCAAAATGAACGATATGATCCTCAAGCTGTCCGTCAAGATTCAAACCATTATGTGGAGTGAAGACGGCCAGGACCTCGTCGAGTACGCGCTCGTCGTTGCTCTGGTTGCATTTGCCGCAACGGCTGGCATGGGCTCGCTCGCCTCCAGCATCAACACTGCTTTTGCTGCGATCGGCACCAAGCTGACCACCTACACGGGCTAATTGCGTACTCCAGCCGCTCCGGCCAGCAAGTCTATGGTGCGTGGGAGCGGGACCGCTAACCGGGCAAACGATCCCAGTGGTCTTCCCCACGCACAATTGTCAATATCGTTCACCCTGAAGAGAAGAGGCAGAAATGCTCATCATCCTGAGCAATACAGTTAGGGCACTAGATTTTACTTTCTATAACGAAGATGCGCAGGACTTGGTCGAATACGCTCTCATCGTCGCGCTTGTCGCGTTCGCCGCAACGGCGGGAATGGGTTCACTCGCCAGCAGTATCAACACCGCTTTCACTACCATCGGCAACACCCTCACTGGATATACTGGCTAGTTCTATTCCCAAACAAACCTGCCGCAAGATATGTGGATAAATGACTATGCTTCTATCAATTGTCATCCCGGTATTGAATGAAGAGAAGACCATCCCTCTAATCCTAGCTCGCCTCCGGGAGACTCTTCGTGGACTTGTTTGGGAACTGGTGTTTGTCGATGACGGCAGCACCGACGGGACTACAGATTTACTCGAGCAGGCCGCTCGGCAAGACCAGCGAATTAAGCTGCTCCAGTTTAGCCGCAATTTTGGACATCAGGCGGCCGTTACGGCTGGCATGGACTTTGCAGACGGTGACGCCGTCATCGTGATGGATGCCGACATGCAAGACCCCCCAGAGCTAATTCCTCGTATGCTCGAACTCTTTTTGGAAGGTTACGACGTGGTATCGCCACAGCGAATCTCGCGGGAAGGGGAGAGCCGCTTCAAACGCTTGACGGCACATTTGTTTTATAAGGGGCTGTCGCAATTGTCAGAACAGCCGCTAACGCCAAACGTGGGAGATTTTAGATTATTTAGTCGGCGCGCGGTTCTGGCGATCAGGTCGCTTCGCGAGCAGCATCGCTATATGCGCGGATTAGCCGGCTGGCTTGGCCTGCGAGAAGTCACGCTCCCATTTGAGCGCAAGGCACGTGCCGCGGGCGATACAAAATATCCGCTGCTGAAGATGATTCGGTTTGCATGGACGGGGGTCTCATCATTCTCCGCGTTTCCTCTTCGTCTCAGCATAGCCGCCGGATGTTTCCTAAGTTGTGCTGGCTTCCTCTACCTTCTGCGGGTTATGTATCTTGCACTTTGGACAGATAAGACGGTACCAGGATGGGCCTCGGTTGTAGCTCTGCAATGTGCGTTCTCGGGGGTCATACTGCTTGCCCTGGGCGCGGTCGGAGACTATGTGGCGAGAACCTATGAAGAAACAAAGCATCGCCCGCTGTACGTCGTTGCAGAAACACAGAATTTAGTACAGCCAATGAGCTTGCCAGAGCGTGCTGTGCTTCTCACTCCGCCTGCTGCAATGAATGCTCGTGAGGCTGGCAGTAAGATGAGTTTTGATGAAGTACCGCTCGAAGAAGAGGCGTTCCGCAATGTAACCAGGATACGAGCGTGATATGGCTCAAGCGTCAGTTGGGCTCTGTTTGCTGATGAGCGGGGTGGTGTGATGAGCACTTCAACTACCGCCTGTTCGGTGGTACCGGGTCCGACTACGATCGCTGGCTCCTCGTGGAAGTCCTA
>JAYVZU010000329.1:0-4678 GCA_043783075.1 Rhodanobacteraceae bacterium | reverse complement strand
TCTTGCCCTGGTGGAGGATGGAGCCGCCTATGATCTGGACGTCGAAGTGACGCATGCCGACGACGCGCCAGCCGGCTTCGCGGACTACGGCGAAAGCCTCTGGGAGGAGGGCGTCGAGGGCGGTCTTTTCGGCGGCGACGATCTCGTCGGCCTGGGTTTTGGGGTCGAGGCCTTCGATGGCCTTGGCGATGCGGTCACGGAACTCTACGGTCTTCTCGCGGAGCTGGTCGTCGGTGAGGGATTTGACGGAGGGTTCGAGGGCATTGACGGCGGTGACGAGGGGCAGCAGGCGCTTGATGGCGCGCTCGTTCGCGGTGCCGAAGACTTTTGCGATGAGGGAGTTGATCACGAAGAATGTCCTTACTGGCGTTCGCGCGGACGCAGGTCTTTTGCGGGGTCTAGTTTACGCGATTTGCACTAGCGGATAGGAGTTTTGGCCAGTGTGGCCGGGGCCGCGGCGAGGTTTTGCCGCGTGCTGCGCAAGGGTTAGGCGCGGGGCCGGCTGGATGCGGTGAACGCCTGCAAGGAGGCGTATTGCGCCGAGGGGGGGCGCATGCTCCAGGGGGTTTCGACGACTGTCAGGGCGGCAGGGGTGAGGGTGTAGACGCGTGTGACTTTCGGGCTGATCGCGACGCGAGTGGTGCGGGCTTCGGTTTGGGGTTTCTGGCGATTTGCTGCGGTGAGGAGCTTGCCGTAGTCGCCGAGAACGCGGAGGTAGGTCACCTGCATCTGGAGCTGCGCTTGAAGCTGCGTCTGGGCGAGCGCCGGGGAACCAGCGTAGCTCAGGGTGGTGAGCAGCAGGGCGAGACAGACGAGTTGGCTGGGCCGGAGCTTCATCGCGATAGCACTTCTACTTTTATGATTGTACAGGGCTGAGGTTGCGGCTAAATAATTTCGATCTGCCGCGAACCGAAATGGCGGAACTGGCCCTCTTGTCTGGTGAGCGCGATGGAATGCGCTGATGCTGGACGGAGGGATCGACTATGGTTTGCAAAAATGTACCGGTTTGGGAACGGGTTATTCGGGTTTTGATAGGCGTGATGATGATTGGCGGCGGGCTGTTGATGTGGCCGGGATCGTGGATGGGCTATGGGGCGGCGGCAGCGGGTGCGATGATGATCGGCACGGGGATGATGGGCTTTTGCCCTATGTGTGCGATTGGCGGCAGAACTCTGCCGGGTAAGTGATGGGGTCGATGGTTGTGGCAAAGTACGACGTCGGGATGCTGGAGCGGGCAAGGAGCGGCGACAAGGATGCGATCCTGTCGCTGCTTGTGGTTGCGCAGCCGGACATTCGACGGTATGCGCGGCGGAATTGTCCGGTGTCGGATGACGTGGATGATGCCGTGCAGGAGGCGTTGTGGCTGATCTACCGAAAGATTGGGACGCTGCGGTCGCTGACGTCGTTCTCGGGTTGGATCTTTTCGGTCGTCAAACGGGAGTGTAGGCGACTGAGCGGGCGGATGTTGGGACGCGCGGTGGAGGCGGACGAGGCCGATCGCAATGGCGAGCTGGCCTGGCGGCCACCGGTTGAGCTGCGGATTGATCTTTCGGCTGCGATTCAGTCGCTGCCGGAGCATTATCGGGAGATCGTGCTGCTACGGGATATCGAAGAGATGACAATCGACGAGATATCTGCGGCACTGGGGCGAACCCGGGAGAGCACCAAGGCGGCTCTGCACCGGGCTCGCGTCCTGCTGCGCGAGTACTTGCTGCGATAGCGGAACGGGTTACGGAGTGGCGGGGTCGGAGTTGCGATGGAAGACGGCGCGGATGACGGAGGGGTATAACTCCTGGGCGATGAAGGCCAGAGTGTCGACGCCTAGATTGATGCCCCAGTTGGCTAGGGTGTTGGTGGCTGAGCGCTCGCGGGAGGGGTAGTAGAGGGTCGAGATTCCGGCGGCTGCTCCGGCGCCGAAGATTTCGCTGTAGTTGAACTCCTGTTTGCCGGAGTTTGATCGGGTGACGAAGGTGCGGCGGATGGAGTGGCCGATGCGGTTGGTGAGCGGGCCTTTGCCGAGGTAGTAGAAGCGCGTGTCCTGGTGGAAGATGATGGGGGCTATGAACTCTGTCGAGTAGATTTCGACCACGCGGTCGGCGTAGGTGTGCCAGTAGTAACGAGCGTAGCCCTTGCCGCCGGTGCCGAACTCGGGTGTACGTGCGAGGCCGAGATCGTAGGCAGCTACGACTGCAGTGGCTCCTACGCCGTAGAGGTTGAAGTTATCTTCGGTGGCGATGAGGAACTTGTCGCCGACCGTCTGTCGCGGCTGGATGGAGCCTTCCGGCACGAGGCCGCGCGTGGAGATGATGCCGCGGAACCGGTATGGCTGGGTGGCGGCGGTGGGCTGGGCGGCAGATTGGGCGGCGAGAAGGGTGCCAGGGGAGTCGGGGAGGGTTTCAGAAGTGGTTGCCGAGGAGCTGAACGACTGCGCGAACGATGTGACGGACAGGTTGAATGCAAGGGCGATCAGGACAGAGGAGCGGAGGAGCGTGTAAATTTTTTTCATAGATGTGGTGGGCACGCGGATAATTCAGCGGCCTGTTGACTGAGATGCGCAATTTTGTCGATTCGTCGGTAATGGTTGGAAAGATAATGCGATTCGGGCTACGGCTTCAGGTAGGCGTCGATGGGGGAGTGGATTTTGTGGAGCGCAGTGGCGACCATTTTGGCGTTCATCTCGGCCCCGATGGCGCTGGTGTGGGTGTGGTCGATGGGGAAGAGGAGCGCGACTTTTTCGGGACCGAGGGATTCGAGGTAGTCGGCTTCGAGAGTGGCCATGTCGGCGATGGGGACGTGGAGTTCTTCGCTTAACTGATGGATGTAGGCGGTGTAGCCCATGTCGCGCTCTATATGACTTTCCTTCCAGATGTTGCGGATGGTGAGGGTTAGTAAGATGGGAGTAACGCCTTTGTCGCGGGCCTCGGCGACGTATTTGCGGACGTACCAGCCGTAGGTGTGGACGGTTTCGATGGTTCCGGTGAGGGGTCCGGCGGTTTGGGGGATGTCCTGGGTCTCGTCGCCGATGCCTTTGATTTCGCCGCGGGGCTTGGCGCCGCCGAGGTCGCCGCCGTCGTTATGGCCCATCTGGAAGAGCATGGTGTCGCCGGGCTTCATCTCGGCGAGGGTTTTGGACCACATGCTCTCGTTGAGGTAGGTGCGGGAGCTGCGGCCGGCGCGGGCGCGGTTGGCGACGTTGATTTTGGAGGTGTCGAGGTAGTTGGCGAAGTGGTCGCCCCAGCCGAGGTCGGCTCCGTTGCGCGCGGTGGAGTCTCCGACGATGAAGAGGGTGGGGAGTTTGGGGTTTAGGGGGTTGTCGGTGGGTACGTTGGTCTGGGGTGGTGGGTCGATTTTGGTGGATGGGATTTGGGCGTGGATGGTGGGGATGGAGAGGAGGGATGCGGTGAGGAGGATGGCTATTCGCATGGGGAGAGGGTAGCAGGGAGTGGAGGTTGAGGAAACCCATGTCTCAGAAGCGAGATATGGGGCACCCAGATTTATTAATCCGGGATTGTCTTGACTTCCCTACGGTACGGCTGTGTAATCACCCGCATTGTTAGTAGGCCCTTGCAAACTTTGTCGGCGTTCGCCGGCTGAGTGAAACGTATCTCGCTTTTTAGAGGAGTCTTACGATGCCCGACTACTTTGCCGGATATGAAATTATCCCTGGCGGCCAAACGAAAAACTTTCTGGTTACGTGCGATGCCGACCCCGGGGCTCGCCAGCGCGCACTTTCCATTGCGCAGACTTGCGAATCGGACCTGGCGCGGCTGAACGATCTGTTCAGTTGTAACTTTGAATCGGGGAATACTTCGCCTCACAGTATCTGGGTTGTCGTGCTGGCGGACAATCCTTCGTCCAACGCGAACGGTTGGAACTATGGCTACGAGACGAAGCAGAGCAGCCGGATCTATATCCAGCGGGCGTTTAACCCACCCCCGGCATCGCCTCCACCGCTGATTCCGCCGGACCCGGCTCCGCTGACCGGGCCGAATCTAAATCTTGCGATGATTGAGTTTCCGCGATTTGTGTTTGTGGCGGAGCTTGCTGAAATTCTAATGGGATTTACGGGGTATGGCTGGGATGCGGGGCATAGTCCGGGTGAGGGGTTGTCTAATGTTCTGGGGGCGCTGCTGCATCCGGCTGGCTACTATGATGCGGGGCAGGGGCCACGGATCAACCAGTGGCTGAACGGGCAGGCTACTGCTCCGGTGATCGCTCCACGCACCGATTACGTGACGAACAAGCTAGATACTGACAAGGATATTTTTTCTTATGGCTGCGCCATTCTGTTTCTGAACTACCTGGTCTATCAGCGTAGTTACTCGCTGAAATCGGTGATTCGTGCGGGCGGTGCGACGCTGGCCGATACGTTCGCGACGTTGACGGGAGAGGCAAAGGAGGCGGGTTACGTCGAGTTCAATGCGTTGCTGCAAGCTCACGTGGGCTCTGCTACAACCAATTCCATTCCACGCGATAATATTTTTCCATTGCGGGATATTCCGTTCCGTTCCCTGGAAGCTACGGAAGCCGCGCCGATCGACAAGGGCGAGTTTACGGACCCGCATCCGGTCTCGTTTACGTTGAAACAGGGGATTGCTTGCCGCCCCGCGGCGTATGACTACTTCCGCCACCATATTCTTGAGGAGCAGCCAATTTTTGTGCGGGCACGAGGGATGGC
>JAYVZU010000328.1:0-4682 GCA_043783075.1 Rhodanobacteraceae bacterium | reverse complement strand
CCCGAGCATTTTAGTGTGTAAGGCTACTTATTGACGGGACTTTACGAGGCAGCAACTGGATCGGCAACTGAAAACGCCGATGTCGATGTAGCCAGAATCGGGTCTGGAATGATGCAAAGTCTCCGTTGTAGTCACCGACCGTCCGAAAACGACTTTCGCTTCTCGCGATGCCAAATTCTTTCAAATTTCAGTCGTCTAATTCAAACAGACCTACCGCAAGATATTGTCCGGCGTTGCCAATCCCGACGGGCTCGCAGATAATCATTTCGACCTTGAGGGAACTCTTTTCTATGATCACGAAACTCCGTATAGCCATCTTCGCCCTGCTCATCGCCCCCGCTGCTTTCGCTCAAACGACCACACTGGCGGCTACTCCGCCGATGGGTTGGAATAGCTGGAACAAGTTTGCCGGTAAGGTGGATGACGCCGCCGTGCGCGCTGCGGCGGATGCCATGGTTTCGACCGGTATGAAGGATGCCGGGTATGTGTACGTCAACATCGACGACACGTGGGAGGCGGGGCGGGATGCGCAGGGCAACATCCTGACGAACAGCAAATTTCCGGATATGAAGGCGCTGGCAGACTATGTGCACTCAAAGGGGTTGAAGATTGGAATCTACTCTTCGCCCGGGTTCGAGACGTGCGCGCATTTTGCGGGGTCGCTGGACCACGAGGTGCAGGACGCGAATACGTATGCGGCGTGGGGGATCGATTATTTGAAGTACGACCTTTGCGGACTGCGCGCGAAGATGAAGACTGCGCCGGATGCTGCTGCGGCGAACAAGATGATGGTCGACGCGTACAAGAAGATGGATGCGGCGCTGAAGGCTACGGGCCGCCCGATCGTCTACAGCCTGTGCCAGTATGGCGATGACGCCGTTTGGCGCTGGGGCACGAGCGTTGGCGGCAACCTGTGGCGCACGACGGGCGACATCACAGACAAGTACGCCAAGATGGCGGAGATTGGATTCAGCCAGGCTGGTCTGGCGAAGTTTGCGGGGCCGGGACACTGGAACGATCCGGACATGCTGGAGGTCGGGAATGGCGGCATGAAGCTGGATGAGTACAGGACGCACATGGCCTTGTGGGCGATTTTGGCGGCTCCATTGCTGGCTGGGAATGATCTGTCCGCGATGACGCCGGAGACGGCGGGGCTGCTGATGAACAAGGAAGTGATCGCCGTCGACCAGGATAAGGCCGGGATGCAGGGTGACCGCGTATCGACCGAGGGGCCGATTGAGATCTGGTCGCGGACGCTGGCGGATGGCACGAAGGCGGTTGGAATCTTCAATCGGCAGGACAAGCCTCTCGTTGCCACGGTGGACTTCAGCACGATGGGGTTTGCGGGCGGGGTGACGGCTCGCGATTTGTGGCTGGGTAAGGATCTTGGTAATTTGACCGGGGTATATACGCCGCAGATTCCGGGGCATGGGGTGCTGTTTTTGAAGGTGTCGAAGTAGGGAAAGCGAAGGACTTAACGCAAAGGACGCTAAGGAAGGCGGGAAGGTGCGCTACGGAATCTGTGGCGTGACTTCCTGCTTTTCTTCGCGCTCTTTGCGTTGAGGTTTTAGGGGATGTCGTAACATCAATGTAGTCGATTTACCGGTAGGGGAATTGTTTCATCAGGAGTTCTGCGTGAAAGTGTCGCTCTTTATCACCTGCTACAACGACACCCTGTTCCCGGGGACGGGCAAGTCGGTGGTGCAGGTTCTCGAACGGCTGGGCCATACGGTGGTGTTTCCCGCAGGCCAGACCTGCTGCGGCCAGATGCACTGGAATACGGGCTATCAGGAAGAGGCTCTGCCGCTTGTGTCGCGGTTTGTGTCGCAGTTCAAGGACGCGGAAGCGGTCGTGATTCCGAGCTCCAGCTGCGTTGCGATGATGCGCGAACACTATGTGAAGATGGCGGTGCAGACGGGCGACAAGCAGCTTCTGGCGGATGTGGAATCGCTGCTGCCGCGGGTGTGGGAGTTCTCGGAGTTTCTGACGAAGAAGCTTGGGCTGACGGATGTGGGGGCTTACTTCCCGCATCGGGTGACGTACCACGCGAGTTGCCACGGGCTGCGGTCGCTGGAACTGGGCGACGGGCCGGCGACGCTGCTGCGGAACGTGCGCGGCATCCAGCTTGTGGAGTTGAAGGGGTTGGAGCAGTGCTGCGGATTTGGCGGTACGTTCGCGGTGAAGAACGCCGAAGTCTCGAGCGCGATGCTGGGCGAGAAGGTTCAGGCGATTCTGAATACGCAGGCGGAGATGTGCACGGCCTGCGATAACTCCTGCCTGATGCATATTGAGGGCGCGCTGCATCGGCAGCGGACGGGCGTGAAGACGATACACCTGGCGGAAGTTTTGGCTGGCAGCGAGGGTGACGCGCAATGAGCCTGATTACGTTTGATCCAGCCCGCGTTCCTACATTTCAGGTTGCTGCTAAGAGCCTGCTTGGCGATACACAGATGCGCAAGAACGTGCGTCATGCGACGAACGTGATCCAGAATAAGCGCGCGATTGTGGTGAACGAGATGCCGGACTGGCAGCAGTTGCGCGAGTCTGGCCGACAGATCAAAGAACATACTCTGCTGCATCTGGACTTCTATTTGCAGCAGTTTGAAGAGAATTGCACAGCTGCCGGGGGGGTGGTGCACTGGGCGCGGGATGCTGCTGAGGCTCGCCAGATTGTGATCGACCTGGTGAAGCAGAGCGGGTCGCAGGAAGTCATCAAGATCAAGTCGATGACGACGGAAGAGATCAGCCTGAACAAGGGGCTGGAGGCGAACGGGATTCATGCGTACGAGACGGATCTTGCGGAGCTCATCATCCAGATGGGGAACGATCTGCCGTCGCATATTGTGGTGCCGGCGCTGCATAAGAATAGGCAGCAGATTCGCGAGATCTTCAAGCGCGAGATGAATCTTCCGAACCTCGGCGACCAGCCTGCGGACCTGGCAGAGGCCGCAAGAACATTTTTGCGGGAGAAGTTTCTGCGGGTTAAGACCGGCGTCAGCGGCGCGAACTTTTTGATCGCGGAGACGGGCGGCGTGTGCGTTGTGGAGTCGGAAGGCAACGGCCGCATGTGCCTGACGCTGCCGGAGACGCTGATTACGATCGCCGGTGTTGAGAAGGTGATTCCGCGGTATCAGGACCTTGAGGTTTTTGCGCAGTTGCTGCCGCGATCGGCTACGGGCGAGCGGATGAATCCGTACACGTCGATCTGGACGGGCGTGCATCCGACGGATGGGCCGCGTAAGTTCCACATCATTCTGATGGACAACGCGCGGACGAAGATTCTGGCGGATGAAGAGTCGCGGCAAACGCTGGCTTGTATCCGTTGTGGGGCGTGCCAGAATATCTGCCCGGTGTATCGACAGACGGGTGGTCATGCGTATGGGTCGGTGTATGCGGGGCCGATTGGTGCGATTCTTACGCCGCAGTTGCAGGAGATGCACAGCGGGCAGAGCCTGCCGTATGCGTCGTCGCTGTGCGGAGCCTGCTATGAGGTTTGCCCGGTCAAGATCAACATTCCCGAGGTGCTGATTCATCTGCGGCACAAGGTGGTGGAGCAGGATACGCAGGGGTTTGGCGCACTGAATCCCGAAGCTCTGGCGATGAAGGCGATGGCGATGCTCTTCATGAGTGAAAGCCGCTTTCGCGCGGCGCAGCGCATGGGTCGCATGGCGGAGCGGCCGCTGGTCAACAAGGCCGGTTGGGTGACGTGGTTGCCGGGACTGTTGGGTGGCTGGACACAGGTGCGCGACTTGCACGAGATGCCGAAGCAGACGTTCCGCGAGTGGTTTGAGCAGCGAGGTTCGAAGGATGGCAAATAGCGCAGAGGCACGGACAGAGATTCTGCGGAGAATCCGCGTTGCGATTGGTCCGGCTGCGGATCGCTCCGCGATTGAAAGGGAGTGGAGCGGGATTCAACGCGCCTACAAACATGTCACGAGTATCGATCTGGACGGGCGGCTGCATCAACTTGAAGATCGGCTGCGGGATTATGACGCGGGTGTGTATCGGTCGACGCGCGCGGGTGTCGGGGTGTTGGTCGCGAGCATTCTGAATGAGCGTGGCAAGCAAACCATGGCGGTGCCGAGCGGCATCCCAGCGGAATGGCATCCGAGCGGCGTGACGTTTGTGGAGGATCTGCGGGGCGATGTTTCGCAGATCGATGCTTGCCAGGGTGTGCTGACCTCGGCGACACTGGCGATCGCGGAGACGGGGACTATTGTGTTGCAGGATGCTCCCGGACAGGGGCGCCGGGCAGTCACACTGTTGCCGGACTATCACTTATGCGTTGTGGACGCCGCGAACATCGTGCAGACCGTACCGGAGGCGATGGCGCTGCTGCAGTCGACCTCGCATCTGGCGACGACGTTTTTCTCCGGGCCTTCGGCTACGGCGGATATCGAGATGACGCGCATCAAGGGCGTACACGGGCCGCGATTTGTGGATGTCATTCTGATCGTCGACTAAGTGTGCGAAAGCCACAGAGGGCCGGGTTAGGATTTCAATATGCGGCTTCTTAACCGGCTTCTGAATTTATTCGCTGGTGCAGTCTTTGTGGTTTCGCTGGTTGCGGCGAGCGGCCAGACGCTGGCGCACAAAGGGTGGGTAGGGTCTGGCATTACTGTAGAGCCGTGGTGGGCAGGCGCGGTTCTGTATCAGATTGATCCGGTTAGCTTTCAGGATTC
>JAYVZU010000327.1:0-14063 GCA_043783075.1 Rhodanobacteraceae bacterium | reverse complement strand
CGCTTGGCGGAGCCTCAATCTGAATCACCAGATCGATCGCCCCCATATCAATCCCCAACTCCAGCGACGAAGTACATACCAAAGCCTTGATCTGCCCGGCCTTCAACAGCTCTTCAATCTCCACGCGCTGTGCCGCCGCGAGCGATCCATGATGCGCCCGCGCAATCGGCTCGCCTGCGAGATCATTCAATGCACCAGCCAGTCTCTCCGCAACGCGCCGCGCATTGACAAAGATCAGCGTAGAGGTGCGTTCGCGAATAATCTCCAGTAAACGCGGATGTATCGACTGCCAGATCGAAGTCCGCTTAGGCCCCGGCTCATACGTCTCGCCCAGACGAGCCATATCCTCAACCGGCACTTCAACCCGCAACTCCAGAACCTTCCGCGCGCCCGCATTCACAATCGACACCGGCCGATAGACCACGCCCATGTCTTCACTACTCTGTGCCCCATTCATCCCAGCACTATCGGGATGAGTGGGACCCGCCTCCGCACCCCCAAGGAATCTCGCCACCTCTTCCAGTGGCCTCTGCGTAGCACTCAAACCAATCCGCTGAATTCTTCGTCCAGGCCGATAAGCAGAGACAAGTGCCTCCAACCTCTCCAGCGACAGCACCATATGAGCCCCACGCTTCGTCGGCACCAGTGCATGAATCTCATCCACAATCACCGTCTCGACGGTTCGCAACTGCTCCGCCGCCGCGCTGGTCAGCATCAGATATAGCGACTCCGGCGTCGTAATCAAGATGTCGCCTGGATGCCGATTGAAACGTGCCCGATCCCGCTGTGGAGTATCCCCGGTCCGCACCGAAATCTCCGGTATCCGCACCGCGACACCCTCGCTCCGCGCAAGCTCCGCGATACCCTGCAATGGCCGGTTCAGGTTCCGCTCCACGTCCGTCGCCAGTGCCTTCAGCGGCGACAGATAAATCACCCGACACCCGCGCTCTACAGAATCCACCGGGGTCTTCAACATCAATTTGTCGATACACCAAAGAAACGCCGTAAGGGTCTTCCCCGTGCCAGTGGGCGCTAAAATCAGCGTCGACTCACCCCGCGCAATCGCCGGCCAACCTTCAATCTGCGGAGCCGTTGGCCCTTCAAACACCGCCCGAAACCACTGCGCCGTAATCGGATGAAAAAGCGCGAGCGCCGCATCCGCCGCGCTCGCCTCTTCCGTCGTTGTTTTATCCCGAGCCATAGCACCCAGCATATTGGTTCGATGCACAACCCGCGACAACCGCATTTACCTCATCCACAATGTTGCACAAACGGCATCGTCATTCTGGCGCAGCCAGAATCTCTGTATTTCGTATTCGCCCTTTAATCTCATTCTGCACTACTCTGCTGCTGCAGTCACAGTGTTCTGCACGATCGACCTGAAAGTGAGAATACGGATGCCTTAGATCTCCTACCCCAACGGACTAGTGTGACGCCCCACCCTCGTCGGGCTCGTAATTTCGCGTACCACTTCGAATTTCTTCAGTGCCGTCTAAGCGGACGATAAGTTGCCACCGTGAGCCGAATTCTGTCTTGAAACGAAATATTATGCCGTCGCTTGCTAGGGCTTGCGGTGTTGTTCTAAGTCTAATCAACGACCCTGAACCAACGATACTTTCAGTGGCCTGCAACTCGGTCTCATCTGAATTCGAGACGGAGACTTCTGTTGCGGCACCGGTACCACAGTTTTGGAACTCCCAATTCTGAAGGCCTCCCTGCAGCTGATAGCCGTTGGTGATTCTAAATCTAGGTCTAGTCGATTCCTCTTCTGATCGCATTCGCTCGAACAACGCTTTTGCGGCTCGCAGCGCCCTACGTCGCTCTTCTTCGAATCTTGAACGCTCAGTATGAAATTGAGCGCGGGCAAGGGCCAGTTGTTTGCGTGCGATGCGCAACTGCACAAGAGTTGCCCTGTATGCGCGAGCGGCAAATATTCCTGCGGCTGTTGCGGCTGATGCCGCGAGTACGGTTCCCAAGGCTGCGACGACCGCAGCGTTCTGACCGTAAGCAAGCCAGTGCCACCAGTGCGGAAGTTGATAAAGCATCGGATGATTGGACCAATTCATAATGCGGTCAGCCTTTCACGCAAGTTGCGAGGATTCGGGCTCTAGTGGTTGGAGCCGACCTCGAAACTACTTACGAAGTCGAGATTCGCGAAATGCATCTCGATTTGCCTCAACGTGCGCAAGTTGGTTCGTCGCTAACTACACGACCTCTGCCAATTTGCGTTCAGCGAGTGAACCTGCCGCGAAGTGTGGTCACAAATCTTCCACCCCTACCCCTTCCCAACCGGCCTGTAAAAATAGCACTCACTTCCAAACTCAGCCTCAAAAACATTCGTAGAATCCTCCGCCTGCTCCGCGTTCCCCAGCACCAGATACCCCTGCGGCTGCATCTGCCGATACACATCGCTGAACACGCAGGTCCGATCCTGCTGCGGAAAATACAGCAGCACATTGCGCAACATCACCAGATCAAACTGCGGCAGCGGAGGCAGCGTCGCGCATAGATTCGCGACATGAAATTCGCAGAGTGACTTTACGCGCGGACACACCTCCCACTCCTCGCCGTCGCGCTCAAAATACTTCATCAGAAACCGAGCTCGCAGACCGCGATTGACTTCAAGCCGTCGATACCGCCCCCGCTTAGCATAGTCCACGACATTGCGTGAAATATCGGTTCCGATGATCTTCACGTCCCAACGCGCTAGCTCTGGAAAGTACTCCACCAGCGTCATCGCGACGCTGTAAGCCTCCTGTCCAGTCGAGCTTGCCGCGCTCCAGATTCTTAGCCGCCGTGTATCCTGCCGCTGCTCAATCAAGCTCGGCAGCACGGTCAATCGCAGCGCTTCAAACGGTCGCACATCGCGAAAGAAACTCGTCTCGTTGATGGTCATCGCCTCGGCCACTGCGCGGTGCAGATGAGCCGGCCGATCGACCCTCAGGATGTTCACCAAACCCTCAAGGTTCGCCGCGCCAGCAACCCTCGCAATCGGCGTCAGCCTGGTCTCAAACAATGCATTGCGTGATGGGTCAATCAGGTTCGCCGACTGTGCCAGCACCAGCTCTCGCAGGTACGCGTAGTCCGAATCAGAGCACGCCATACATCACCTCGCGTGGAGCTTCTGTTGCCGCCATCCGCTTCGCCCCTCGACCCTCCTGAACCCGCAGCATCAGTGCCGATGCCAGCCCCGGCAACGCCACCACAGAAGTGGCAACGCCCCCCTTCGCCACCCGCCCTGGCATTCCCCACACTGCCGACGTCGCCTCGTCCTGCGCCAGCACCAGGCCACCCGCCGCCCGCACTGATCTCGCGCCCTCAAAGCCGTCCGACCCCATACCCGTCATCACCAACGCCAAAACCCCCGCGCCATACATCGCCGCAGCCGAACGAAATAAATAGTCCACCGCTGGCATGCAACTATTCAGCGGAGGCCCCTGGTGCAGCTTCACAACCGGGTTGAAGGCTCCAGCGCGACGTGGTCCGACGCCATGCACCACCTCCATATGCGCATCTCCTGGTGCCAGCCAAACCTCACCCGGGCCTATCCTCGCGCCATCCCGCGCCTGATGCACCGGCATCCTGCAGACTCGGTCCAGCCTCTCCGCCAGTGCACCCGTGAACAACCGTGGCATGTGCTGTACAACCATTACAGGCACGGCGAAATCCTTTGGCAACAGAGGCAGCATCGCTTCCAGCGCCGACGGCCCGCCGGTCGATACTCCAATCACCACGATCTCTACCAGCCTGCCGCCGGTGCCATGAGAACGAACCGCAGTCGGCTCAGCCTCCATCCGCGGCTCTGCGGCGCTCATTGCAAAACGTGAGGCCTCTGTGGACCTGTAGCGCGAATCTAACCGCGCAGATCCCAAGCCCGCAAGCGCGGCAATCTTGGGCAGCAACTGCTCCATCAACGTATCGAGTGTAGCCGCAAAATCTTTCTGCTGGCCCGGCTTCATCACGTAGTCTTTCGCGCCCAGCGAGAGCGCGTCCAACGTCGACCGCGCAACCCGCTCCGTGTGGGCGCTACACATGATCACAGGCAGCTTTGGCGCCTGAATTCGCAGCTTCTGCAACACCTCCAGCCCGTTCATGCGCGGCATCTCAAGATCCAGCAGCAGTACATCTGGCGTCAGCGTCTGCACGGCTTCGAGAGCCTCAACACCATCCCTCACGAGACCGCACAGCTCCATCGGTGGCAGCGACAGATCCCCCTGACGCGCATGCAGCTCAAACAGCGTCTTCAAGACACCCCGCATCACCGCAGAATCATCCGCTGCAAGCACCCGCAACGGCCGCCTGTCTTCACGTCCCATTGAATCTCCTAACGCGCCGTGCACTTGCTACTCACGAATAACTACCCACTAATCACTGTTCCTATGCCGCCATATCAAAGCCCAGTAGCAACAACTTCTCACGTAGACTTTGCGGCGAAAATGGCTTCATCAAAAACTCATCGGCTCCGTACTCCAGCGCTCGCCGGATAAAGCTGTTGTCCGCCTCAGTGGTCACCATCATCACCTTCATGGCCGGGGCCAATCGCTCTTCGCGGAGCTTCCGCACACACTCCAAGCCATCCATCACCGGCATATTCACATCGACCAGCATTGCGTCGAAGCCGTCACCGCTACGCAGTATCCCGAGCGCTTCTCCACCGTCCTGAGCCTCCGCACACACCCAGCCCATATACTCCATTTGCTGCCGGACATACTCGCGAATAAAGCTGGAGTCATCTACAATCAAAGCTCGCATCGCGTCTCCCCTTCCTGCTTTACGACGAATCGTTGCGAGTGTCCAAACAGTCCAGTCTCAGCAATCCGCGATGGCCGCAGCCTCTCCGGATCAAGCTGGACCAGAAGCCCTTCCGGTGTACGAAACGCCCCACTGAACAGCGCGCGGCTCGACTCGTCCAAAGTCGAGGGGTTCGCAGAGAGCGTTGCACCATCCACCAACACCACGCCGCCAACGCTATCGACGATCAGTCCAAATCTCTCTTCGTTCTCGTCCCCATCCAGAACCAAAACACATCCAGGGCCATCTGCCTTGGGCTGCCGCAACAGAGCCCGCAAGCTCACCGCAGTCACCACCTCGCCGCGGTACGCAATCACTCCACCGACATAGGCCGGGGCCAATGGCACACGGTTCATCTGGGCACTCCCCAGCACCTCGCGAATCGTGCGGGTATCGATCCCGAACAGCCGCCCACCCGACATCAGCGAGCACATCGACAACCCACCTTCGACCTCTCCAACGCCGACAATCTTCATGCAACATCCCTCAATCTCTCGCCGCCCATAAATGCTTCGTGTACCACCGTCAGCCGCTCATTCACCATGGCCAGACGTTCCGAGCAGACCTCCGCGTTCGCATCCATCAAGTCGCCATTTGCAACTTCGACCACGCGGCGAACCACCATCCCCATGGGCCGCCACGCCACGCGCCCTGGGCTGCCCGGCCCTTGGCAGATCAGCACTGTCGCGGTCCCATTTGAATCCAGCTCCCGCAATACACCACCCCGATCCTCCAGCGGCAGCAACTCCCCACGATACTGCAGAAGCGGACGATCCCCCACATACTCCACATCCTTCAGCGCGACACTCTCAATCCGCACCACCACGCTCAACGGCAAAGCAAGCCGCTCCATCCGCTCGCCACTCCACTGATCCTCGAAAATCAGGAAAGAGGAGCTAGCCGTCGCAATTGGCCCCGCTATGGTCCGTGTCGACGTGTCCGCTACAACCAGGTCCTGCGTCAGAGATCGAACGCCTGCCCGCACACCCACTGCGGTAACGTCCAGAATCATTGCGAGCGATCCGCTTCCCAACACCGTTGCGCCGGAGAACAAACCAATCTCCCGCAGCACCGGCGACAGCGGCTTCACGACAATCTCTTCCGGAGCCATCAGGTCCTCGACCACCAACCCATACCGGCAGCCCTCAACCTCCAACACCACCAGATAAAATCCATGCGTCTGGTGCGTGCCTTCGCCCTCCAACCCCAGCATGCGGTCAAGCCGAACCATCGGCAGAAGTTGGTCGCGCAGACGAAACAACTCCGCCTCGCCGATCCATTCCACCTTCGTCGCCGCCTCACGCCACGGCACATACACCAGCTCCGCCAGCGAGCTCTGCGGCAGACAAAAGCTCTGCCCGCCGCTCCGCACCACCAGTACCCGCACAATCGCCAACGTCAGAGGAACCCGCAGCCGCAGCAGTGTCCCCTTGCCCTCGTTCGACTCCACCTCAACCGTGCCGCCCACCTTCTCCACATTCGCAACGACCACATCCATTCCAACGCCGCGCCCAGAGATATGCGTCAACTTCGCGGCCGTCGAAAACCCTGGCTGGAAGATCAACTGCTGCGCCTCCCGCGCAGTCATCGCCTCGGCCTGCTCCGGCGTCACCAGCCCGCGCTCCAGAGCCTTCTCCAGCACGCGAGCCGTCGGAATTCCGCCGCCGTCATCCTCCACCTCAATCACCACCGAGCCGTTGTGCTGGTAAGCCCGCAGGCATACCGTCCCCTCCAGAGCCTTGCCGGCCAGGGCCCGCGTCCTGGGATCTTCAATCCCGTGGTCAATCGCGTTCCGAACCGCGTGCGTCAGCGGGTCTTTGATCGCCTCCAGCAGACTCTTATCCAGTCCTGTCTCCTGCCCGGAGAACTCGATCTTCACGCTCTTCCCGCAGCTCAACGCGAGGTCCCGTACCATGCGTGGAAACTTCCCGAACACATGACCCACTGGCTGCATGCGAGCCTGCATGACCGTCTCGCGCAGGTCAGCCGTCACGCTATCCAGACGTCGAGCCAACTGCGGAAAGTTCACTGAATCCCCGTTGCTCTGGATGATCTGGTTCCGAGTCAACACCAGTTCGCCCACCAGATTCATCATGCGGTTCAACACGTCCACATCGATCCGCAGCGTCTTCTCGCTCGCTCCGCTTGAAGCGACCGCTGACCCAGCGACAGCTTGCCTTTCCTCGGACCCCGCAACCACATCTCGTCGCGCCGGATCCGGCGTCGCTTCCCCGTCGTCATCCCCCGCGCGGTTCAGGTACTCCATCAGCCTGATCAGGTCGGAGTCGTCGTCCGTCGATCGCACACCTTCTTTGCCAGTCAGATCGATCAGTCGAAGAATCTCTCGCAGCCCATCCATCAGCTGCAGCAGGCCACCCACCAACTCCGGATTCACGGTCAGCCGTCCATCGCGCAGTGATCCCAGCAGCGTCTCACCTGCATGCGCCAGCCGTTCCAGCCGCCCAAAACCCAGGAACCCCGTCGTCCCTTTGATCGTATGCACCGACCGAAAGATCTCGCCCAGCAGATCCTTATCGTGCGGCCGCTGCTCCAGGTCCGTCAGGCACCGATCCATCCGGTCCAGACCCTCAAGACTCTCCGCCAGAAACTCTTTGGTTAGCTCGTCCACATCCCACTTATCGGACCCAACCCCAAATTCCGTGAGCCACCCGCGATACTTGCCAAGCCAAACCCAAACTCTTACCCTCAACGAATATGCCCGATGTCGCCCAACTCGCCGAACTGGCCCGCCGCGCTGAAGCCGCAGCTCACAACTCGTATGCGCCATACAGCCACTTCTACGTGGGCGCCGCGATCCTCCTCGAGTCCGGCGAAATAGTCTCGGGGTGCAACGTCGAAAATGCATCCTACCGACTAACCACCTGCGCCGAGCAGACCGCGATCGCCTCGGCCGTAGCGCAGTTCGGCCCCAAAATTCGCATCCAGGCCGTAGTGGTCGCCAACCTGAACGACACCGCCTGCCAACCCTGCGGAGCCTGCCGCCAAACCATCGCCGAGTTCGCCGGACCAGCCGCCACCATCATCTTTCCCGGCCCAAACGCGGCCCCGACCACCACCACTCTAGCCGACCTCCTCCCCGGAGCCTTCGCCTTAAGCTCAGAGCTGAAAGCTCAGAGCTGAGAGCTCGAGGACCAAGCCTCTATGCAAATCCACCCCCTCGACGTAATCCTCCACAAGCGCAACGGTCTCGCCCTCTCTTCCGCTGAGATCGAAGCCCTCATCCTCGCAGTCGTCGACAAAACCATCACCGACGCCCAGATCGCCGCCTTCCTGATGGCCGTTTACTTCCAGGGTCTGAACCCGGAAGAACTTGCCGCCCTCACCAAAGCCATGCGCTTCTCCGGCGAGACCTTCGACGCGACCGGCCTCCACACCTTCACTGTAGACAAACACTCCACCGGAGGCGTAGGCGACAAGACCTCCCTCCTCATAGCGCCAGTATTAGCCGCCGCTGGTCTGGCAACACCAACCGCCGCCGGAGTCCCCGGCATCTGCGTCCCGATGATCTCCGGCCGCTCGCTCGGCCACACCGGCGGAACACTTGACAAGCTCGAAACAATCCCCAACTTCGACACCCAGCTCTCCATGCCGCGCTTTGAACAGGTTCTGCGCCACTGCGGAGCCGCGCTCATCGGCCAGACCCCCCACCTCGTCCCCGCCGACCGCATACTCTACGGAATGCGCGACCACACCGGCACGGTCGAATCCCCTTACCTCATCACCGCCAGCATCATGAGCAAGAAGCTGGCCGAGAGCCTCAACGCCCTCGTCCTCGACGTAAAGGTAGGCAGCGGCGCCTTCATGCCCACCTACGACCTCTCCAAACAACTAGCCCAACTGATGGTCGCCACCGGCGAGCGCGAAGGCACCCGCACCGTCGCCCTACTAACCACCATGGATGAGCCCCTCGGCCGCTTCTCCGGCAACTGGTGCGAGGTCCGTGAGTGCGTCGACATTATGCGCGGCATCCGACACCCCATGTCAGACGACCTAATCGCCCTGTCCAACATCCTCTCCGGCTGGATGCTCCACCTCGCCGGCCACGCCGCCACCCCCGAAGCCGGTGCGCAACTTGCGGACCAGTACCTGCAATCCGGCGCTGCCTACAAAGCCTGGCTCAAGATCATCGCAGCCCAGGGCGGCGACATCTCGATCTTCGACGACCCTGAAGCCCACCGCCCCGCCGCTACCATCCAACTCCTCGCCCCAACCTCCGGCTACCTCTCCGCGATGGACTGCAAGGAAGTAGGCTGGGCCGTGCAGCGTCTCGGGGCCGGCCGCGCCAAACCCGGCGATCCGGTCAGCGCCGCCGCCGGCATAGAAGTCCACGCCAAACTAGGCGACCAAGTCACCGCCGGCCAACCCCTCGTAACGCTCTTCGCCGACACGGAAGCCCAGCTAGCTGAACCCCTAGCCATGCTGGCCGCCACCTACAAGATCACCGCCAACCCACTCACCCTCCAACCGCAAATTCTGGAAATCATCACCAGATAGCCCGAACCCAACCACCGAGGTCATTCTGAGCACAGCGAAGAATTTCAGTATTCGCACTTGCCGTTGCCTTTGTACTCCCATACCTCACCCCAAAGCCGGTCATCCTGAGCGAAGTCTGGAGCATTACCCGGACGCAGTCGAAGGACCCCGACGAATCCAACGCCACCAGTACCGCTCGAACCTTCTGCCAGAGAGTTGCTTCGCCCGCCTGACCGCCGCATACTCATACCATGGCATCCAAGCCGTTCGCCTTCATCGGCACAGCCTTACTCTTACTGGCATCAAAACTCGCCCTGCCCCAACGAGCCATTGATCTGACCACCCTTGGACTTCCGGTCGCATCCAGCGCGCATTGCGATCCAAAACTGGGCGGCGAATCAGTCTCGATCTTTGGCATTTCCTACGTTGGCGATGATCTACTTCTCATTACATATATCCCACCATGCACCTACATTCAGAGCGGCAATCCAATCCCGTACACTGCTCTCCTGGTCGACCATAGCGGCAAGCGACATGGAATCGTTTCAATCGCCGGAAGTCTGAATGAAATCCGCCAAACAGAACTCAACGCCCAGCCACTTGCTCGCGTCATCCTGCGAGTTGGACGTGAATTACACGTCTTCGACACAACATTCCAGCAAACCACATCGATCAATCTCCCCGAACGCGCAGAAGTCACTCTGACGCCAGACAGGAAGAGCGTCGCTATCTTTGCCATCGCGGGAGCCGAAGCTGAAATCTCCTTGGCAGCTCTCGATGGGTCGCTGACGCCACCACGTCATCTCAAGTTTAATGAACTCGCAATCCGCAATCGAAAGGTCATTATCTCGAACGTCGGCGAAGTGGCTCACGCGGTCCCAGAGCCTGACCCTGAGTTGGGTGTGGTATCCGACTCAAATCCATGGCCCAAGACAATCCCACCTGGGAAATATCATGTCCCGCTGGCTTTCGTTTCAGACGATACCCTTCTGGTATCAATCTCGAGCAAAAGACCGTTTCCTCCAACTAACCTCTACCTGTGGGATCGCTCCGGGAAAGTTCAAAAAGTTTCAGGATCCGAGGGCGACTCCTTCCGGTGGCCGCAGGTCTCGATGGACGGTCAACGTGTACTTGTCATTAAAACAAAAGGAAATTTCTTCTAAGAGATGCTCGGAGGTTTCGATTGCGGAGCGTGTGGTGACGCGCATTCCTATCTGCTTGTAGACATTCCCACTCACAGGGTAATTAAAGAACTACATCCTCGGTGGCTATGCACCGATGCACTCTCTCCAAGCGGCCGCGAAATCGCAGAACTCTGCGGACAAACCATAAGCTTTTACCCTGAGCCTTAGTCCAGTAAAAACGGGACAAGAGTGGACAACAACCATCCACTCTTATCCCGCCTTTATCTGACTCATCCCCGTTCAAGTCTTCGCAATTGCTTTTGTCTTACGGCTTCGTCACCTTCAACCCAGTAACAATCGCATCCGTATTGTGCGCGAAGCGTATCCCGTAAACGCCATCGGTTGACTTCAACTTACCCGCCGTCACAACCTCTGCCTTCGTGTAAGTAGCGACCACAGTCCCGTTGATGCTGCAGGTGACGGAATCACCCTTCACCGACATTGCAATCTCCTGCGTCACTGGCGAACCCGGCCCAGCGGCCTTGTGGACCGCATCGCTCGTCCCGCCCATGCGGCCGTTCATGGCAAAGGAATCCGGCCCAAAGCCGCGCACGATGAAGTTCCCATTTCCATAAGCCGCGCAGTACAGATAGCTCTGCGTCGCCGTGCCCATGTCGTTGCCGGCAATCACAATGCCGTACGGGTGCGGGTGCGAGTTTAGATTCATGTACTTCGGCTCGTTGAACGTCGCCGAAACCGTATAGTCGCCGCTCACCTTATTCGCCGGATTCCAATACGTCACAGCCGGTCCGGTCGTCACTTCAAAGCCCGCGCCTTCCGTCACAAACTTGTCGTCGTTGACGGTCTGTCCCTGCTTCACTGCGCCGGGGTCAATCACACCCTGCCAGCCCGGAACCTTGATACCGCCGCCCGCAATCGCACGCGTAACTTCCGGTGCCGCTGGAGCTTTTTCCTGCGCGAACGCCGCGCCCGTCATTACAACCACTGCCGCCAAAACCCGAATCATCTGCTTCATCAATCCCCCCAAATGCTCGTCATTCTGGCGTAGCCAGAATCTCCATATTTGTAATCCTGACCTGCCACACTCTTAGACCGCGGCCGACCGTCTCCGTCGTCCACTGATCAAATAAATCGCTGCCCGCAACTCCAACAAAGGATCATCCGAAGGCTCAATCCCCGGCAAACGTGGAATCGGATCGAAGATAATCTTCCGCTGCTCCTCGGCGCTTTGCGGCACTAGTTCGTTCAACGTAATCAGCCCGAGGTCGACAATTTGCCTCTCCGCCGGCCAGTGGATCGTGGCGTCGTCCACCACGTCGCCCGCCTGCGCTAGTTGCACCTGAAGCAGGAACTTGATCGGCTCGCCAGCCACGCGAGTTTTAAGCTCTTCAAAGAGGTAATCCGGCCCTTTTGCGGCAATTGCATCGTCATCCAGATGCTCCACTCCGCCGCCGGGAATAATCCGATATCGCCCGTACTGCGGAATGCCGTGGTGGTTCGTGAACGCCATCGCCGTCACGCCGAAGTAATTCTCGGTTGCAAAGCTTACCGGAGCCGGCTTCGGCGTCTGCACAAAAGCCAGCGCCGCTGGGTGCGTCCCCAGAAACTGCTCAATCGGAGTTGGCGAAGGAGCGCCCGGCGCCGTAGATGCCAAGGCCCGCAAGAATTCCAAAAACTCATCCCCGGTCCGCGTCGGAAACCCATCCGTCGAGTGGCTCACGATGTCCGTGTGCATATGCTCCGCCAGATTGAACCGAATCGCCATACCCCGTGGGTTCGCGTTCGGATCGCGATCCGGGACCAACGGTAGTCCGGTCGAGTTCGAGAACCGCACCGTAACCGGCGTGCAGTCACGCTCAAAGTGCAGAGCCTTCGATAGGGCTCGCGCTTCAGGCGACGGATGAAATGTCCCCGTCAGCATCTCGCCCTTCGCATGCGCCGGTCGGAATCCCGGGTGCTGCCCAAAGATGGTCTCAAACTGTGCGATCAACGCTTCACTCAGCGTAATCAAATTCTCATCATTTGGCAGCGGCATGGTGGACTCCTCAGCTTGGACTCAGCCAATCCACTCTAAATCCCCACACGCAACTTCGGTGCGGAGTACGTCAGAAATATCCAACTGCACAGATTCCCTCCTTTGCGCCCCCCCCCATCGCGGTTACACTTCTGACACATAACAAATCTCCACTCGGAGTTTTTCCTTGGCTCGATACACCGGTCTGCTTGGCCTCGTCTTCTTCCTCGCCCTCGCCTACGCCCTCTCCACAGACCGTCGCGCCATCCGCTGGCGCACCGTCCTCTGGGGGCTTGGCCTGCAGATCGTCTTCGCTTACCTCGTCATCAAATGGCACACTGGCCAGCTTATCCTGCACAGCATCTCGCAGGTCATCACCGGCCTGCTCGGCCACTCCGCAGACGGCTCCTCGCTGGTCTTCGGGCGTATGGGCACACCGGGCGATTCGCTCTCCACCCTGGCGTTTGCTGTCCTGCCGACCATCATCTTCGTCTCGGCCTTCTTCGCCATCATGTACCACATCGGCCTGATGCAGCAGATCATCAAGGTCGTCGCGTGGATCATGCAGCGCACCATGGGAACCTCTGGCGCGGAATCGACCAACGTTGCCGCCAGCATCTTCATGGGCCAGACCGAAGCGCCGCTGACCATCCGCCCATTTCTAGCCGGAGCCACCCGCTCCGAACTCATGACCATCATGACCTCCGGCATGGCCCACGTCTCCGGCGGCATCATGGCCGCCTACATCAGCTTCGGCATCAACGCCCAGGACCTCCTTTCAGCCGTCATCATGACCGCACCGGGAACGATTCTCATCGCCAAAATGCTCGTCCCAGAGACCGAAATCCCAGCTACCGCCGGCACGGTCAAGATGCCGCCCAACGAAGAGCACAAGAACGAAAACTTCATCGCCGCCGTTGCCCGCGGCACCATCGACGGTGGCCAGCTAGCCTTCAACGTAGCGATTATGCTCATCAGCTTCGTCGCCCTCGTCGGCCTGTTCAACGCGATCATGCTCGGCGTCTCGAACTTCCTTTGGGCGCACGGCAACATCCCCTTCCCTCACTCGCTCAACGCCATTCTCGGAACCATCGCAGCGCCCATTGCCTGGCTTATCGGGATCCCGTGGCACGACGCGAAGACCATCGGCAACCTGCTCGGCACCCGGACCATGATCAACGAGTTCGTGGCCTTCACTCAGCTCGGCCTGCTCAAATCCACGCTGGATCCCCGCACATTCTCGATCGCCACCTTCGCGCTTTGCGGCTTTGCCAATGTCGGCTCCATCGGCATGCAGATCGGCGGCATCGGAGCCCTGGTCCCCAACCGTCGCAACGATCTCGCCCAGCTTGGTCTGCGCGCCATGCTCGCCGGAACCATGGCCAACCTCATGTCCGCCAGCATCGTCTCGCTGTTGATTAAGTAAGCCTATAATTCAGCCATGAACGTCGCTGAAGATCAGGGTCAACTCGAGAAAGCGAAAGCTGAATAGATTGTCGCTGATACGCCCCTCATGGACGGAGTTGAGAGCGTTACCGTGGAACTCGGCGAAGACCACACTGGCGACCCGGCGATGTGGCTCGTCTTCTTTATGAATCGAGACGTAAAACCGGACGACA
>JAYVZU010000326.1:0-4699 GCA_043783075.1 Rhodanobacteraceae bacterium | reverse complement strand
TGAAGTAGCGCTGCTTCCAGCGGGAGCCGTAGGTGAAGGCGACATCGTCGAGTGCAAAGGTGCGGGCGGGGTCGGGCTTGGTGAAGTCGCCGAGGACCGCTTCGGGATGGGTCTTGGGGTCGAGGACTACGTTGGCCATGCGGGTCTTGGACCAGCCGGCGTAGGCCTCTTCGTGGCAGGATTTGCAGGATAAGGAGCCGGTGAACGTCGCTTTTGGGGTCGACGGGGTCTGTGCGTGGACGCCAAGGCAAAGTGCGCCGAGGACCGCAGTGAGGCGGGCAAAGGTAGCAAGTCTCATGCGGGTTGCTCCTCGATGGGAAGTGAGTTGTAGAGGCCTTCGACCAGATCGATTCCGCGCTGCAGGAGTTCTGCATCCGGAACGTTACCGATGGCCCAACCTTTCAGGATTTGGTTCATCGTGTGGCCTTCGGTGCGGCCGAACTTATCGTCTTCGAGGTCGGCGTCGTGGACTGCCTGAGCGATGAAGGCTACCCGCGAATCGGTGACCTGGAAGGCCTCGCAAAGAGTCTCGAAAGTACATTGCTCGCCGCGATGACCGAAGCCCGCGTCGCCGTACATATCGAAGGGGTGGACGTCGGGTTTGGCGGGCGCCTTGGTTTCGAAGGCGAAGGTGGCTTGTGGGTCGATGAAGCGGGAGATAAGCCAGGCGGAGGAGACGCGGTCGATTCCGGGCCGCGGCCGTGTGACCCAGACTCGATTGAGATAGTCGGACTTCAGGGCTTTTGTGGATGCTGTGTCGTCGACCTTGGGTCCGGAGTTCTCCAGGTCGGCTAAAGCCTGCTCGACCGCTGTGTGGGCTGGCGATTCGAAGAAGTCTATTTTCACGATTTCTTCCAGTTTTCTTCTCAATCTCGCGGTGTGGGTGTTCTTGCTGGAGAGTTTTGCTGCCTGTTGCTGGATCTCCTGCAGCAGAGCGGCATATTCAGCGGCTCTGGCCTCGCGAAAGAACTCTTTGAGCTTCGCGAGGGGCATGTCGTCGATGGACTGAATCTGGAGGATGGAGGCTTCGCCATCGAATCCTCGGATGGTGGTTGCGAGCCACTCGAAGCGTTCGCGGTTGTCGGGGGTGTCTGGCAGGAGATAGCCGGCGTTACGAAAGGGGACAGCGCCGATCTTCTGCAGCTTCCGCCAAATTTGGACACGCTCGCTCGCCTTCGTCGACGGGAGAGTGAAGACGACAAGAAGCCAGTTTGGCTGGTAGATCTCTGTTATGTTCATAACTTTTACACGTTACAAGTATATCTGTATTTTTATTATGCCTGATTAAGTGGCGATTAAATGAAGCGCATCCAGACCAAATTGTGCAATTTCTTGACAGTCTGGGGTCTGTACGCGATGCTTAAGGGCTGATAGCTCCGTGCAGACGGGGCTGTCGTGTGCCTGCAATCGAGCATTGTGGCCAAAACCCAAGGATTTCGGCGGACCCGTAACCGGGCTGCCTGACTGGTAAGAGTGCAGTGAGTGTTCTGGCAATAGCGTTGGTCCAGGCCGGTGGTCTGGGTAGTATGAGCGGGTTGAGCAGCCTTGCGCTGCCCGTCGTGTTTATTGCGGCGATGTATTTCCTGATGATTGCGCCCAACCAGAAGAAGCAGAAGGCGTGGACGCAGATGCTGGCTTCGATCAAGACGGGTGACCGCGTGACGACCAGCGGCGGCTTGCGCGGCGTGGTGTTGCAGGTAAAGGACGATATCGTCATCCTGCGGGTGCAACCGGACAATATCAAGCTGGAATTTGTGAAGAGCGCGATTTCTGCGGTGAGCACGGAAGAGACTAAAAGCTAGGGAAGAGGGTTTAGGGAAGAGGGAAGAGCGGGCGGCTGGTTCGGCCCCGGACTTCTACTTCCCATTCATCGCGATAAGGCTGCGATGAATGGGGCACCCTGAGAGTAGTGGTAGTGGCAATTTGTTGCGAAAACGATAGACTGAATTGACACAGATCAGACTGCCGGGTCGAACTAGGCTTTGGCGGGTTAGAGGAAGAGAACGGGTGTTGCCCGCGCGGCGAACACTTCGGCAAATATCATGGGCAATAATCTCGCTACGAAAGTAGCAATCATCGTCGCCGTCCTGCTCATTTTTGTGTTCGGCATCATTGGACCCTACGGCACTGGCAGTCATTTCAGCGATTCGCCCGCCAAGAACCTGGCCAACAATATCCACCTGGGTCTCGACCTTAAGGGTGGAACGCACCTGGTGCTTGAGGTCCATGTGGCTGAGGCGCTTGCGTCCTCTACCGACCGCGATGTTGCGCGTTTGGAAGGCGAACTGAAGACTGGTGGACTGGCTGCAGCGACGGCCAGCAAGCCCGATCTGGCGCACCCGGAGACGATTGTGATTTCGGGCCTGACGCCGAACCAGATCTCGCAGGTTCGCACCATTACAGACTCGACCGAATACACAGCCTATGATGTTGCCGGTCAGCCAGATGGCAGCGTAAAGCTGACGATGAAGCCGGCGTCGATCAAGGATCTGGAAGCGAATACGCTTGCGACCTCGATCGAAGTGATTCGGCAGCGCGTCGATGCGCTTGGTGTTTCGGAGCCAACCATTCAGCAGTATGGTTTGGGCGATAACGAAATTCTGATTGAGCTTCCGGGTCTGAGCGATCCGGGCGAGGTAGAGAGTGTCATCTCTTCGACCTCGAAGCTGGCGATCCATGCTGTTGCGGGCGGGCCGTACGCGACCGATCAGGATGCGTTGAGCGCCAATAGTGGCATCATTCCGCCGGACTCTGAGCTGGTACACGGCATTGCAACCCCCAACTCTCCAGACCAGGTTTGGCTGCTGAAGCGCGCCAGCGAGGTTGAAGGCACGGACTTCCGCGGTGCGGAGCCGGGCACGGACCTGAATGGCCGTCCGAACATTCGCTTTACGCTGACGACTGAAGCAGGCGAACGCTTCTACACTTACACCTCCGCGCACCAGCGTTCGAGCACAGAGCCGGGTTCGATGGCGATTGTGCTTGGGAATCAGGTGAAGGAAGTAGCAGGGATCGATGGCGCTATTCGCGATCAGGGCGAGATTACGGGCAGCTTCTCGAAGGCTGAAGTTGAGGGCCTTTCGCTGATGTTGCGGACCGGTGCGCTTCCGGCGTCGATCTCATACCTCGAGACGCGGACGGTTGGACCTTCGCTGGGTGCAGCAAGTATTCGGCAGGGTGTGGTTGCGGCGATCGCCGGTATGTTGGCCGTGATGATCTTCATGCTGATCTATTACAAGGGTTCTGGCGTGAATGCGAACCTGGCGCTGCTGCTAAACCTGATCTTCCTGCTTGGCTTCATGGGCTTCAGCCATGCTGTGCTGACGCTGCCTGGTATCGCCGGAGTCATTCTGACGATCGGTATGGGCGTCGACTCCAACGTGCTGATCTTCGAGCGTATCCGCGAAGAGCTACGGTCCGGCAAGACGGCTGCGGCAGCGGTGAAGGAAGGCTTTGGCCACGCGTGGATCACGATTGTCGATACCCACGTGACGACGATCGTATCGGCTGTCATCCTGCTGATGTTTGGCACGGGGCCGGTCAAGGGCTTCGCGATCACGCTGATGGTCGGTCTGGGCGCCAATCTGATTACCGCAGTCTATGTTTCGCGGCTGATCTTCGATTGGCATCTGCAGGGCAAGGACCGTTCGTTCGAGCTTTCGATTTAGAGACAGGGATCAGCGGTCAGGGATCAGAAATAGCGCGGCTTCGAGCCGCAGAGGTTTAGGACGAAATGGAACTTTTTAAGCAACCCAATGTGGACTGGCTCGGGAAGAAGTGGTTCTTTCTGGGCTTCTCGCTCATCTTCTCCGTCGCCGGAGTTTTGAGCATTCTCTTCTGGCATCACCTGCCGCTAGGCGTGGACTTCAAGGGCGGGACGCACATCACCGTCCGCTTCGATAGCTCGCCAAACGAAGACCACATCCGCGCAGCAATGGATAAGGCGGGCATCCACGATGCGCGCATCCAGAGCATGAGCGGCGGGGGCACGGCTGGCTACCAGGAAGTGATCGCTCTGCCGGAGTCGACAGCGACCGACGCAAACCACGACGCGGGCCGTATGGCTGTCGAAAATGCTTTGAAGTCAAACTACCAAGACGGCCCGTTCAGCGTGCAGCAGGTCGATATCGTTGGGCCAACGGCTGGCAAGCAGCTCCAGAAGCAGGCTCTGTGGGCGACTCTGTACTCGCTGTTGGGCATGCTGGCCTACCTTTGGTTCCGGTTTGAGCTTATCTACGGAGTTGCGGCTGTGGTCGCGGTGTTCCACGATACGCTGATCACGATCGGCGCCTTCTCGCTGACCAACCAGGAGATTACGCTGACTGTGATTGCGGCGATCCTGACGCTGATTGGTTATTCGATGAACGATACGGTCGTCGTATTCGACCGCATTCGTGAGAATCTGGCAATGAGCCGCCGCGAGGAGTTGAGCGTAGTGGTGAATCGCAGCATCAATCAGACGTTGAGCCGGACGGTTCTGTCCTCGGGCCTGACGTTTCTGACGGTGATGTCGCTCTTCCTGTTCGGCGGCGAAGTGCTGCATGGCTTCTCGTTCGCGCTGGTGGTTGGCATCCTCATTGGAACGTATTCCTCGATCGCGGTAGCGGCTCCGATGCTGGTGGCGTGGCAGGATTACCGTGCGGCGCAGGGTAAAGCGTCGGCCACTTTGCCAGCAGGCCGGGCAAGGGCGTAGGATTCA
>JAYVZU010000325.1:0-14070 GCA_043783075.1 Rhodanobacteraceae bacterium | reverse complement strand
AAAGTAAGAGGTGCGGAGGTGGCTGCCGGTTGTACGAGGGGCTGAGGTATTTCAAGCGAGGCCGGAGCCGGTCATCAGGAGCGAGTGGAGCGTCACATCTTCGAGGAAGCTGAGTTCGAGGCGGATAGACAGCAGGCGGCCGGGCTTTGACGAGGCGGCGATGTGTTTGCGCGAGGTACAAAGCGCAGTGAGGATGTCGTGGGCGCCGCGGGTTAGTTCGAGGCCGGAGGCGACGAGCGAGGCGTAGAGCTCGACGATGCCTTGGAGCTGGATTTCGATGCGGAACTCCATGGTGGTGGCGGAGAGGGTTTTGCGTTCGAGCACCCAGCCGCCGCTTTGCGTAAAGGCCGAGGTGAGTGTGGTGAGGAGCCCTTGCCGGTCCTGATAGCTGTAGCCCTGAAGTTCGTGCGTATGGAGTTCGTGGTCCATCATTGTTGGGGCTCCGTGAGGTTTTGACTTCTGTTCGTTAGGCCGGTTTTCTGACGCGGTATATCTCTTCCAAAGACAACTACTGAGATGCTGGCTTCGCCAGAATCACGTCGGTCCAGGGGAATCGGCAGCCACTACGAATTTGTTCTAGAGGCTTCATCGGAAGGGCGGGGCGGATGGCAAGGGATTGGGCACGGCGAATAAAACGTTGGTCATACATCGCAAGTGGGATGATGGAGGGGCGAGGATAGTGGCGATGATTGTGGGAATGGGGACGGATCTGGCGGAGATCGACCGGGTGAAGCGGAGTATCGCCCGGTTTGGCGACCGGTTTCTGGCGCGGGTGTATACGCCGGGAGAGATTGCGTATTGCATGACGAAGAAGGGGTTTGCGGAGAGCTTTGCGGCTCGGTTTGCGGCGAAAGAGGCGGCGGCAAAGGCGCTGGGAACAGGGATCAGCTATGGCGTGAGCTGGAAAGAGTTTGAGGTGACGCGGGCTAAGAGCGGCAAGCCGGGCCTGGTGCTGCATGGACGCGCGGCGGAGCTGGCGGCTGGGATGGGAGTGGTGAATATCTCGTTAAGCCTGACGCATACGCGGGATCTGGCGATGGCAGTGGTGGTGATGGAAGGGCAGTGAGTAGTGGATAGTGATGGTTGGGTAGCGGAATTGAAGCGGAGGATGGGGGTTTCGCATCCATTAATGAGGGGTTCCGAGGGGTAATGTATTCTCGGAGTCAGGCTTGGACAGACGCATTTTTGTGTTTTGGAAGTTTAGGAGAGCTATGCCCAGTCAGCAGGAGGTTCGGTGGTCGCAACTCAAGGTCGGCGTGATTGTGCTGGTCTCGTCACTGATCCTGACAGCGCTGCTGTTTTTGATGACGAGCGCTTCCGGGCTTAGCCTGTTCTCGAAGAAGCTGCATGTGACCACCTACTTTGAGAATGCATCCGGCCTGAAGACAGGCGGCGCGGTGAATCTGCAGGGCGTGACGATTGGGACCGTGGAACAGGTCACTGTGACAACCGATCCGGAGCGGAAGCTGACGCCGGTGAAGGTGCAGATGAAGCTCGACGGGAAGTATCAGGATGAGCTACGGCAGGATTCGAAGGCTGCGCTGACGACTGTGGGTGTTTTGGGCGATACGGTGGTGGATGTGAACAGCCAGAATGCAGTTGGGGCTCCGCTGCGCGATGGGGATGAGCTGCATACGCTGGAGACGCCGAATATTCAGGATGTCGTGAAAGCCAGCCAGGGAACGATTGAGCAGCTGAATGTGATTCTGGCGAAGATGAACGCGATTGTGGACAACATCCAGTCGGGCAAGGGCTCGGTGGGCCAGCTGATCAATAGCGCGGAACTGTACGAAAAGATGAATCGAACCGTCGGCGAGTTGAACACGTTGGAGGCGAATATCAACGCCGGCAAGGGTTCGGTCGGGAAGCTGATGACCGACGACGCCCTGTATAACAAGCTGAACGATACGACGCAGAAGTTGAACGATATTGCGACGCAGCTTGAGGCGGGCAAAGGTACGGCGGGCAAGCTGCTGAAGGACGATGCACTCTATAACAATCTGAATACGACGCTGAGCCGGACAAACGCCTTGTTGGATAATGTGCAGCATGGCAAGGGCGCAGCCGCGATGTTGATCAGCGATCAGGAGTTTGCGAAGACGCTGCGAGAGACCGTGACGGAGACGCATACGCTGCTGGCAAACGTAAACGGCGGCAAGGGGACTCTGGGTAAGCTGGCGACCGATGATGCGGCCTATACGAACGCGAACAAGCTCCTGACGGGGACGGCGGATCTGGTGGCGGCGGTGAAGCAGAATCCGAAGAAATACCTGACAATTCAGTTAAAAATCTTTTAGTTTTTGTAAAGCGTACTCTCTAACCAGCCGATGTATTGTCTGTATCCGGTTGAAAGACGCTCTCCGTGAAGCGCATGGACCGAGCCAGTGGGCTCCCCGTTGGAGCAAGGGGAGGGCGCGATGCCCGCAACAATTTTTAAAAACACGATTTTGAGAAATCTTGATGCCGAGACGATTGCGAGATTGCGTCTGCATCGAGTGTCGTTCGCGGTTGGGCAAACGATTAAATCCCAAGGGCACGCAATCGAGAAACTGATCTTCATCGAAGAGGGTATGGCGACGATGATCACGAAGTTCGCGAAATGGTCAGAAGTCTCTGTCGGGATGTTTGGGTATGAATCGATGATCGGAATCTCTGCGCTGATGGGTACGAAGCACAGTTTGAATGAGGTCTATACGCAGGTTGCATATTGGGGCTATTCGACTGATGTGGCGCTGGCGCGGCGAGAGTTCGAACGGGGCGCACGATTCCAGCGGTTGGCGTTGGAATATGTGCAGACACAATTGCTCCAGGCGATGCAGTCTGCGGCGTGTAATGCCAAGCATGCGTGGACCAACGGCTGGCACGTTGGCTGTTGCTTTGCGCGGACCGAGTGAAGGCTACGAGATACGCGCTGTCGCAGGATTCTCTGGCTCATATGCTGGGTACAATCCGGTCGACCGTTTCGATTGCGGCTGGGATTTTGAAGGAAGCAAAGTTGATTACACGGGTGGGGTGTTCGACATTCTGGATGTTGCGGGCCTGGAAGCGCGACCTTGCGAGTGTTATCGGGTGATCATGGATTATCTGGATAACTACGCGGAGTTCGATGACGAAATGAAAGCGGCGTAAACAGGGTGAAAACGTTTGGTGTATTGTTTGGGGTAAGCAAAGCACAACCCAACCAGACCCGTTTTCAGGAGTTCCATGCGCATCCAGTCTTTGATGTCTGCCTTTGTACTTTCCGGGGGCCTATTTGCGGCTTCCGCTGCAGTCGCCCAGAACGTTTTGCCGGACCCGATGCTCTCGATCAACCTCGATTCTGATCCGGTGCTGCCTTCGGTTCCGAAGAAGCCGGTGATGTTTGACCTGACGTCGATCGATAAGACGGCCAACCCGTGTACTGATTTTTATCAGTACGCCTGCGGGAACTGGATGAAGAACAATCCAATTCCGGCGTCGGAGACGAACTGGGGCAGCTTCAACACGCTGGCCGAGCAGAACCAGTTTCTGGTCTGGAAAGATCTGGATGCTGCGTCCAAGGCTCCGAAGACGCCGCTGCAGGTGAAATACGGTAACTACTATGCCGCCTGCATGAACACCGACCTGATCGACAAGCTGGGGACGAAACCGATTGAAGCGGAACTGGCGATGATCGCCGGGTTGACCGATAAGAAAAAGATCGCGCAACTGAATGTGGAGATGCAGAAGAAGTACGGCTTTGGCGCGATGCTGGGCGTGCAGGTTGGACAGGATCAGAAGGATTCCAGCCAGCAGATTCTGCAGACCGGCCAGGGTGGCTTGACGCTGCCGGATCGCGACTACTACATCGGCACGGATGAGCGCAGTGCGAAGATTCGGGAACAGTATGTGGCTCACCTGACGGCGATGTTTACTCTGCTGGACGGCAATGGAGCGAAAGCGGCGGCTGAGGCTGCGGATGTGATGCGGATTGAGACGGCGCTCGCGACGGGCTCGATGGGCCGGACGGAGATGCGTGATCCGGCGGCTCGTTACCACATTATGACGGTGGAGGAAGTTCAGGCGTTGAGCCCGGATTTTGACTGGCATGTGTATTTGGCCGGGATGGGTGCGGCGCAGTCGAAGACACTGAATGTGTCGTCGCCGGGATTTGTGAAGACTGTGAACGCGGAGATTGAGGCGGAGTCGCTGGGTGCGCTGCAGACTTATATGAAGTGGCATGTGCTGCATGCGGCGGCTGCGAATCTGTCGAAGGCTTACTCGGATGAGAACTTCAACTTCTTCAACCGGACGCTGAACGGTCAGAAGGAAGAGCAGCCACGCTGGAAGCGTTGCACACGGATGACCGACGCTGCGCTGGGCGAGGCTGTGGGCCAGGACTGGGTGAAGCAGAACTTTCCTTCGGCCGCCAAGGACAATATGGAGAAGCTCGTGAAGGCCATGGAAAAGGCTCTGGGTGACGATATCCAGACCCTGCCGTGGATGAGCGACGCGACAAAGGTGGAGGCGGAGAAGAAGCTGGTGGCCTTCCGCGACAAGATTGGATACCCGGAGCACTGGCGCGATTACTCGAAGCTGGAGGTAAAGCGGGACGATCTGATGGGGAATATGGCGCGGAACACGGTGTTCGAGCGGAACCGCAACCTGGGTAAGCTGGGTAAGCCGGTCGACGAGACCGAGTGGGGCATGACGCCGCCGACAGTGAACGCGTACTACCAGCCGTCGATGAACGATATCAACTTCCCGGCGGGGATTCTGCAGCCGCCGTTTTATGACAACAGCAAGGATTGGGCGATCAACTACGGCGGAATCGGCGTGGTGATTGGGCACGAGATGACGCACGGGTTCGATGACCAGGGGTCGAAGTACGGGCCGACGGGCAATGTAAAGAGCTGGTTTACGCCGGAGGATCAGGCGAAGTTCGACGAGCGCACGAAGTGTATTGCGGATGAGTACTCACAGTTTGAAGTGGCTCCGGGTGCGAAGCAGAATGGCCGGTTGACGCTGGGGGAGAACTCGGCGGACAACGGCGGCATCCGGATCGCGTTCCGGGCGCTGACCGACGTGCTGGCGAAGGAAGGCATTACGGAGTTGAGCGGCAAGCAGGACGTTGTGGACGGGTATACGCCAGCGCAGCGCTTCTTTATCAGCTTTGGTCAGGTTTGGTGCGAGAACCGGACGGAGCAGGTGGCGCGGGTGCGGGCGAAGACTGATCCGCACAGCAGCGGGCAGTGGCGTGCGAACGGGACGGTACAGAACTTCGACGAGTTCGGCAAGGCGTTTGGCTGCAAGGTTGGCCAACCAATGATGCCGGAGAAGAGCTGCCGAGTCTGGTAGTCGAGTAAGATGGCGGGAGGGCCCGGACTTCGGTTCGGGCCTATTCTTGTCTGCTTCTTACCTGCGGCGCGGGCTGGAGAGGGCGGTCGTTTGCTTCCGCAAACGATACCCCACCCTGTCGATGATGAGGCCGTCGCCGAGGATGGGGCACCTTTTTGGGCGGGCCCGCTATCGGACGAGAGTTTGAACCGTCCAATGGGCGCTCACCTTTGTTTAGGCGTACCTGTCGATTGCTTCACCTGAAAGTGGCATAAAGTCCGTTGTGCTTCTACAATAAATGGAGCAGCAATCCCCAATTAACAAGTTCACCCGCAGTCCTCCTTACGGGGACGAGGCATAAGGAAACAGATGACGTTGAGCAAGATTGGCCGAGTTGTTATGGCCCTGGTAGCAACAGCAGCACTTGGACTTGGCATGACGGCGTGCGGTGGCGGCACCATCGGTTACATGTGGGTTCTGGGGACGTATTACAACCAGATTTCTGGCTTCCTGATCGATAACTACACCGGCAACCTGACGGCTATCACGCACTCACCCTTTGCTTCGGGCGGTACGAATCCGGTCGCGATTGTGGTGAAGCCGGGCGGGCGGTTCGTATTTGTGATCAATGGCGGTGCGGGTGCAACCGGCACACCGGGTACGACGTCTTTCGCGTCGACCGGCGCTTCAATCGCCGTGTTTTCGGTGGGCGGCGGCGGCCTATTGACCTTTGAGCAGAACTATTTCAGCCAGGGTGTGCAGCCTGTGTGGGCGCAGCTGGATACGTCTGGCAACTTCCTGTATGTGGTGGACAAGTATGCTCCAGACTATGCGACGAGCAGCAACGGTTCGATTACCGCATTCTCGATCAACGGCAGCACGGGCCGTCTGACGCTGGTTCCCAATACGTCGATTCTGACGAACCAGATTCCGCAGACGTGGTTTACGGTTGGTCCGAACCCGATTATGTCGAAGGTCGGTTCAGGCAGCTGTCTGTTCACGATGTCGCCGAAATCGATCTATCCGTACTCGATGAACTCGAGCACTGGCCAATTGACGGTCCCGACTACCGGTCCCCTGCTCATCAGCCAGGCGAATTCGCTCACATCGATCAATACCTCGACCGGGACTTCGGCTTCGAGCTACATCTATCTGACAGACGGTCCGGGCAACCAGATCTTCTCGCTGCAGGCTGGTGGTTCGGCTTGCTCGCTGGCACCCATTGCGGGCGGTACCCAGACGAATCTTGCGGGCGCACAGTCTCCAGTAAATTCGTTGACCAGTAACAGCGGCAAGTTCCTGTATGTGCTGAACCAGACGACGGCGGGCAGCGGGACGACGAGCAACTCGAACAGCACGATCTCGGCGTTCACGATCAACACGCAGGGCCAGCTGGCTCCGCTTGCCGACTCGACGAACAACCCGTATGCGGTTGGTTCGGGACCGGTGTGCATTGCGCAGGATCCGAGCAACCAGTATCTGTATATCTCGAATGCGAATGACAGCACGGTAACTGGCAAGCTGGTCGACCAGAACCGCGGTTTCTTGTCGAATCTTGCACGTGGCACGGTCTTCCCGACGTCTAAGACGCCGTCCTGCCTGGTTGTCAGCGGAAACCTCTAGAACGCCGGGTTTGCCTGGAAATTTTGGATCAAACAGAAGTTGCGGGTAATAGAGCCCGGGAGCAAGGAAGAGCATGAAGGGTAATAACATGGGTCGCGGTTTGAAGGCCCTCGCAGTATCAATGGCAGTCGGTCTCGGGATGACGGCATGCAGCCGTGACTACACGGTTGGCTACCTTTACGTGACGAACGCGAAGGCGACACCGGGTCTCGTAACCGCATATGCAATCGACTATCAGTCGGGTGCGCTGACTCAGCTTTCGGATTCGCCGATTCCCTCTGGCGGCAACAATCCGGTCAAAATTGTTGCTTCGCCGAACGGACAGAGCATCTACGTGTTGAACCATGACACGTCGTCTGTAGTCCAGTTCTCGATCGGTACGGACGGTAAGCTGTATCCCGCGAAGACGTACAGCGTGGTTCAGGGCAACGGTCTGATCGGCAGTTTCCCGACTTCGGCTGCGGTTGATCCGGCGGGCAAGTTCCTGTACATCACGTTTACCTACCAGAATGGTTTCACGACTGTGAAGCCGGGGCCTGGCGGTATCGCGACGTTCCCGATCAATGCAGATGGTTCGCTGGGTACACCGCTGACGAACACGACGATCGGTACGACTTCGGCCAATCCCCTGCCCTACATTCCTGTGGGCAACAATCCCGTGGGCATTGCGATTCCTGCGACCGGCGGATTTGTTTACGTGATCGATCAGGAGAGCCCGCTGACGAGCTCCGCACACGGCGTTCTGCTCTCTTTCGCAGAGACCACGACGAGCGGCGCGCTGACGCAGATTTCGGGAGCTTACTTTGGCGGAGTTGCGGCCGGCACGACGCCGAGCGCACTCGCCGAGGATCCGAGCGGCCACTTCATCTACGTGACGGATCAGGCTACCAACCAGTTGTATGGCTACGCGGTGAACGCTACTCCGACGCCGGGCACCCCGCTGGCTATGTTGAACTCGCCGTTCTCGACTGGTCTGTATCCGCTGGGTCTGACGATTGATCCGCGTGGCACGTTCGTCTACGTTGTGAACTTTGCGTCGAGCACGATTGGCGCTTATGTGATCAATAAGTCGACCGGTGCGCTCTCGGGCGCGTCTGGCGGTATCTCGACGGCAACCGGACCGACCTGCGTGACGATTGATCCGGCCATCGGCATCTACCTCTACACGTCGAACAATACGGATAACTCTATTTCGGCTGAGCAGCTGGATCCACATAGCGGCGCGCTGAAGCAGGTACAGGGTACGCAGTACTCGTCACAGGGTCTTCCGACCTGTGCGGTGGCTGTGGCGAATGGTGCTCATGCTTCGCAGATCGTCCAGTAGCTAGTTGTTAGAAGTGCAGAAAAGCCCCGCTTGATGCGGGGCTTTTCTGCGTCTGGGGGGTGGAAGTTATCTTGTGTGATCGGCTTGCTGCCACCTCAAACGGTGGGGCTATTTGAGATGGGGCACCCGGCAGGAGTTGCTCAACGGAGGGAGGAGGATGCGATTCGCTGGCCCGTATTACCCCACCCTGTCGAGGGTAAAACTGTCGCCGAAGATGGGGCACCCGATAGAGCTTCGTCGGGAAAGAAGAACAACTACAGAGATTCTGGCGTTGCCAGAATGACGTCCGTAGGAGTTAGAGGGTTAGGGCTTCGGGGCGAAGCGGGTGAGGATGTAGCGGCGGGCTGGGTTTTCTACGATGCTGTGGACAGCGAAGCCTAGCGCGATGATTGCGAGGTAGGAGACCCACGGGTCGAAGTCCACCAGGTGCAGGCGCTCGGGCAGATGGTAGAGGTGGATCATCTGGAAGACGTTGAAGTGGAGCATGTAGAGGCAGAACGTGGTCTCGCCGAAGAGGACCAGGGGGCGCCACGAGAAAGCAGAGACGATGAGGTTGGGGCCACAGAGACCAATCAGCAGAGCGGCGAAGAGCGGGAGCATGATGGCGCCGTGGACGAGGATGTAGGGGACGCGATCGACCGCGAAGGCGAAGAATAGCGCCAAGGCGACCAGGGAGACCGCGGCGAGGATGCCGCGTTTTTTGGGCGTCAGCGGAAGAGCAGTGTGGAGGCGCGCGAGAATGACTCCGGCGATGAAGGTGCAGAAGTACGCCGGTGGAGTGTACTTGAGCGCGCGGAGGTAGTAGCCGTAGGTGTATCGATTGGCTGGCTCGGTGAGGTGGTCGGGGTTGAAGATGAGGTAAAGCGTATGCGGGACCAGGCCGAGGAGCCAGAAAGCGAGGAAGGTGACAATCAGCCAGCCAGGGGTTGCAAACTTTTTGAGCGGCCCGCGATACAAGGCGGCGAGACCGATGAGGAGGAACGGGAACAGTGCGTAGAGGATCATCTCCGCGGGGAGGGTCCAGGCTACGGTGTTCCAAAAGGTGGCGAGGTTCGGGCTCCAGCCCTGGAGGGTGAGCGGTGTGAGGATGAGGCCGAGATAGAAGTCGTGGGGCGAGTGGGCGGGCCACTCCATCCGGAGGAACGGGATGGAGACGATGAGGGTGAATAGGTATACGGGATAGACGCGGGAGACGCGGGCGATGTAGAAGGTGCGCTTCCGGAGCGTGGGGCGGTCGGCGTAGTTGTACGCGAGGACGAAGCCGGAGATGAGGAAGAAGAAGCCGACGAAGACGAAGGCGTTATTGATGATGGGGCCGAGGATGCCGACATGCGGGGGCGTGAAGTGGAACAGCATGATATTGACAGCGAGGATAGTGCGAAGGCCGGTGAGCGCGGGCAATGCGGGCCTGCGGGCGGGCGCTGCAAACGTCGGCTGAGGCGAGGCTTCGGCGGGTAGAACGGTTGGTTGCGGTGGGTAGAGGACGGCTAAAGGAGGGATGTTGGACTCCAGTGGTGCGAGAGGCAAAAGGTGGTCTATGGATGAGACGCCTTTTGGGTGGGGCGAGTTTCTGAATTTTTTGTTTTGAATCTGCCAATGCCCCGGGGTTAAAGCCCAATCGCCAGGATGGGGTTGGTGGCGGGGTTGAAACCTGGCCTTTTTCCGAAGTGCGAGAAATTATGGGGTGACGAGGGTTCCGAGGGGTTCGCCGGCGACTACGCGGGTGATGTTTCCCTGCTCGCGCATAGAGAAGACCATCATGGGCATGTTGTTGTCGCGGCAGAGCGAGACGGCGGTGGTGTCCATGACCTTGAGGTTCTGGCGGAGAATCTGGTCGTAGGAGATGGTCTCGTAACGGACGGCGTCGGGGTCACGTTTGGGGTCGGCGGAGTAAATTCCGTCGACGCTGGTTGCCTTGAGGAGGATGTCGGCCTTGATCTCCATGGCGCGAAGCGAGGCGGCGGTATCGGTGGAGAAGAAGGGGTTGCCGGTACCGGCGGCGAAGATGATGATGCGGCCTTTTTCGAGGTGGCGCTGGGCACGGCGGCGGATATAGGGCTCGGCGACCTGGCGCATTTCAATGGCGGACATGACGCGGCAGTTGAGGCCGCGCTTTTCGATGGCGTCTTGCAAGGCGATTGCATTGATGACGGTGGAGAGCATGCCCATGTGGTCGGCGGCTACGCGGTCCATGTCGATGGCTTGCTGGGCGACGCCGCGGAAGAAGTTTCCTCCGCCGACGACGATGGCGATCTGACAGCCGAGGGCATGGACGTCGGCGATTTCTTCGGCTACTTTGTGGATGAAGATGGCGTCGATACCGAAGCCGGAACCTGCTGCCAGGGCTTCGCCTGAGATCTTGAGGAGGACTCTTTTGTACATGTCAGGATTAAGTATCGCATGGGGTTGGGAGGTTGAGGAGAGATGTAGCTCCCCACCTCAAACGATGGAGCTGTTTGAGATGGGGCACCCGGAAGGTTTGGGTTGCATGATGGGGTTAGTGGGCGGTCCAGGTGCAGCCGCCGGTGGAGGGTGGAAGGGGGATCGAGATGAAAGTTAGGTGGGAGAGGTTGGGGATGGGGAATGTCTGGCTGAGAGGTGCCGATGCCGTGACGGTTGCGGACGCGGAGGCGTTGGAGATGGTGAAGGGGGTGGTGGCGCTGAAGCCGGTGCAGGATGGAAGGGTGACGACGGTGGCGCTTCCGGACGGGTTTACGGAGGTGTAGGCGTCTGCGGGTTGGAGTTGGTAGGTGGCGGCGGAGACCTGGGTTGGAGCGGCGGTGGTGGATCCGGAGAGGTAGTTGATGACGTTGACGTAGAGGTTGCGGATGGCGTCTTCGCCAATTTGGTTGGGGTGGATGCCGTCGGTGAAGTGATTGCAGCCGGGTGGGTTGGCGTAGGCTCCGGTGGCGCCGAGGCAGGGGTCAGTGGCGACGTCCACGAGAGTGATGCCGAGAGCTGAGGCCTGAGTGCGGAGCGCGTCGTTGACGGCCTGGACGATGGCGTCGTTATGGATGGAGGACGGCATGGTGAGCCAGATGGGCTTCCAGCCGATTGCGGCGACTTGGTGGGCCCAGAGGATGCGGTTGGCGACGACGGTTGCCGTAGAGGCTCCGTTGATGTTGATGTCGTTGATGCCGCCGGCCAGGGATGCGAAGGAAAGCCGGGCACGCGGGGCGAAGAGTGCGCCTTCGGCTAGTGGGATATTACTGACCATGGTTAGCTGGGTCGAGCCTGCGTGGCCTATGTTGTTGATTTGGAAAGGGTGATTGAGGCCGGAGAGCTGATTGCAGTAGGAGATGGCATTGGGGGTTTCGTTGGTGATGGAGTCGCCGTTGCAGAGGATCTGGTTGGCCGTGGAGGTACTTTGCGCGGGCGTTCCGCCGACGCCGCGGGCTACAAATGCCAAGGATTGCAGGGCTTGTACGTTGGTTGCGACTTCGGTTGGGGTGAGGGCGGTGGGGTACTCGAGGAGATAGCTGGAGATGCCCTCGAAGAAGCCAAGCGAGAGCCAGGGGGTAGCACCGAGCGTGTCGTAGTCGCCAGCGGCGCGGTAGTCCCAGGTGCGGTATTGGTGGACGTAGCTGGTGACTTCGGCGGTGTCGTAGTAGAGGTGGTCGAGGGTAGTGTCGGTGTTGCTGCCGAGGGTGATGGTGACGCAATGCCAGCCAACGATGGGCTGATCGGTTGCGGTTGGGATGCCACCTCCGGCGTAGCTGCCGGCATAGTAGGCGGAGTTGACCTGACCGTTGCCGCTCATCCAGAGGGCTCCGATGCCGTTCTGGTTGGAGCTGCCGAGCAGTACGGAGTAGAAGACGTTGGACATGCCGGGAAGGATGGGGCGGAGGTATCCACACCAGATTTTGGTGCGGCTGTTGACCTCGCTGGCGTCGGATAGGGCAGCGCTGGGAGCGAAGGAGCAGAAGCGTGGGGTGTTGTTGTCGTAACCGGGGGAGAGGTGGTCGATGCCGGCGGAGGTCCATGCAGGGGCGTTGGCACCGGGGGCGAAGGTGCAGTCGTTGTGGTTGCCGGAGATGTCGTGGGCTACCGTGCCGAAGCCTTCGTTGAAGGGGATCTGGACATTCGCGCCGGGGAGGATGGCGATGGCAGCCAGAGGGAGTAGAGCTACGTCGAGGTCGGGCGGTGGGCTTGATTCTGTGGGTTGGAAGATGGGGGTGGGAGTGGCGAGGTTGAAGATAGCCACTGCATTGTTTGCTGGGTTGCGGATGAGATTCAGGAGTGCGGTCGCAGTGTCAGTTGGCGGCGCACCTGAGGATGGCGTGGTGAGAGCGAAGAGTCTGCCGCAGGGTGAGCCGTCGCCGGCGGTGCCGCCGAAGGAGTTGACGCAGACGGCGAGAATGTTGGCCAGAGTGTTGATGCGGGCGGTGGGGGCGGGGAAGCCGAGGGGGACTCCGGTGCCGGGGGCGGTTCCAGTGGAGATACTGGCTAGTTGGGATGCGAGAGTGAAGGCCGAGGTAAGGATAGGGGTGTCGGCGGGGGAGGCGCCGATGGAGGAGGGGGACGCCATGTAGGGCGCGAGGGCGGAGACAGCGGAGACTGTTGTGACCTCGTTGATGGTGATAAAGAGCGATGGTGTGAGGTTGGCACAGGGTCCTAGGGCTGCCAAAAGCACCGCGTTTGGGTTGGCCGCCCCGGAACCGAGGCCCGGGCTTCCTCCAGTTGCGGTTAGGTATAGGAGGTCAGAGGTGGAGCAGTGGAATTTGCCGACGATGGTAAACGAGCCACTGGAGTCGGATGTGACCGTCTGGGTGAGCAGTGGAGTGGAGTCTGCTAAATCAGCTGCTGTACCCACGGAATAGAGTTGGATGGACGCTCCGCTGATGGGTTGCTGACCGCCTTGGACTGTGCCTTGGTATACACCAGATATAGCCGTTGGGGCCGATTTGGAAAGTGCACAGCCAGTGAACAAGACTAGAAAAAGAAGATTTGTATATCTGGCTGCGGCTCGAGAAGGCATGAAAACTTCATCGGCGCGAGGTTCCCGGGCAATAGAACGGCGAATTTGGTTCTTGACGCAAGTTGGATACGTCGCGTCCGGGAAGTGAGGACGTATTGTTTGGTTGTCAACGTGCGACGGGGGGGGGAAATACGTTACTGAGAGTTATGCCTTGCAAGACATTAGCAATAGAAGAAATGAGAGTAGGGGGAGTGACAGGGCTGAAGCTAAAACGCATTTGACCTCCGGAGATACTCTGATTCGAAACGGGCCGGGTGATTTTTTCCAAAATCTAAATTTAGTATAACTATCTTGGAGTTGCTCCCATTGTCGTCGGTGGCGTGATCGGTCGGCGCAGCCGGTTATGGCGATGGTGTCCCGAGATGATAGGGCGTTCGAGAGGATTTGTAGCGTGGCAGGCTGAGTGCCAATGGAACAAGGAGCAAAGGCTATGTTGATCGCGCAAGTTCCGTTGACGACAACGAAAGTGAAGTTGTTGGTCTGGGTCTAGTTAGCATTCACAACACGGAGGATGCGATCCCAGAAATGTTGAGCGGGGTGGGGATAGGAGAGCTGGTCTTTCGTCGAGGCCCCTCGCGGTAAGGCTTGCGAGGGACCCCGCTCAGGATTGAGGTGGGAGGAGCGTGGGTGGTGGCACGCGTGAACGCATGCCCTTCCGTTTGAGGCTGCCGATTGGGTGTGTGCGGATTGGAGGAGAAGACGGTCGCCGTTGGCGAGGCCCACATCTCAGAATCGAGATATGGGGCACCCGGCAGTCGTTGACCTGGCCGCCAGTGACGAGGAAGTCGACCGGCAGGCCGAGTTCGTTGGCCAGCAGGTGAATCTTGGTCGTCAGACCTCCTCGGGAGCG
>JAYVZU010000324.1:0-1512 GCA_043783075.1 Rhodanobacteraceae bacterium | reverse complement strand
TTCTATGTGATCGTGCTGGAGGGCGCGCGGTCGAAGACCGGCATCCTCTCCGCTCTCGCACGGATGCCGCGCGATCCCCAGGGCGCTATCCGGGAACTCAAGGCGCAGTTTACCAACGACAACATGAAGGTCTTGCTTCGCAAGCAGATCGACGCCGACATGGTAAGGCTTGAGCAGTGCGTCCAGAACTTCACTCGGCATCTCGCCGACCTTATGCCCATCGAGGTGCAGGGACAGCAACCGCAGTTCAGCTTCTTTCGCAGGCTGCTCAACTTCGATGACTGGCGGATCGAAGGCAAACCGCAATCGACCCAGTACCTCGACTTTCAAGTGGTGAACTCCAATATCGAAGCGGAGCGCGATCATCTCCGCGTCGGCGATCACTTCGTTCGTATCCTCACGATGAAAGAGGCCATCGCAGAGACCCGGCCCCTGGTCCTTGACCGGCTCCTCAAGATCGAAGGCAACTTCTACGTCGTCACCGAGTGGACTCCGCTTTCGATGGCCAAGGCCCGAAAGGAAGTGGACAAACGCCGCCGCCACTTCAATATGAGCAAGTCCGGTTTCGTATCGCAGATCGGGAGCGACCCGGCGAAGACGAACCAGCGCGACGTGCTGATTGATGAGTCGAAACAGGCTGACATCGAGAACCTCGGCGAGTGCCTGCGCGCGCTTGGCGACGGTCAGACATTGGGCGACTTCTCGCTTACCGTCGTGCTGTACAGCACCGACCTTCAAACGATCAATCAGGAAATGGGAGAGTTTACTGGCGTTTTCACAAACGCCGATGGTGCGCTCTTCACCGAGACCTACAACCAGCTCAATGCGCTGTTTGCGACGGTTCCGGGCAACTACGCCCGGAACCTTCGCAAGATGTACCTGCTCAATTCCAACTACGCCGACCTATCGTTTCTCTTCACCATCCACCCAGGCGAGAAGACGAACCCGCATCTTCGCTCTGAGTATCTGGCGGTGTTGGAGACGGACAATGCCACGCCGTACTACCTCAACCTCCACAACGGCGAGGTAGCGCACACACTCATCCTCGGCATGACAGGTTCAGGCAAAAGTTTTCTATGCAATTTCTTGCTCACGAACGCCCAGAAATATCGGCCGCAGACGTACATCTTCGATATCGGCGGCTCGTTCCAATCGCTCACGGAGATCTTCGGTGGAACGTATCTAAACGTCGGCCAGGAGAGCCGGGACTTCACCATCAACCCGTTCAGCCTCCCGGAGACGAAAGAGAACCTGCAATTTCTCTTTTCCTTCTTCCGCGTGCTCATCGAGGGTAGCGACAAGCGTTACCGGCTCGACTTCAAGGAAGAACGGAAGCTGTGGGACGCCATCGAGCGTATGTACGTCGTCGCGCCCGAACAGCGGACGCTCTCCACCTTCAGCCAGATCATCGGGGAGTTGAAGGAGCGACTTCACCGTTGGACCAAGGAAGGCCAGTACGGTTTCCTCTTCGACAACGTAGAAGACACGCTTAGCTTCGCCAGCTTCCAGACG
>JAYVZU010000323.1:0-4724 GCA_043783075.1 Rhodanobacteraceae bacterium | reverse complement strand
CACGTCCTCGACTACCGCTACCTCTTCAGCGCCAACGCCTACACCGGCATGACCCGCGAGAACTACGCCGCCGTCCTCGCCGGCATGGTCAAGGACGGCCGCTGGATCGGACACATCCTATATCCCTCCGCGCTGGCGGCCGCAATCGTAGCTCTCAGCCAGTTCCGCCGTCTAGCCGCCTACCCCCTCATCCCCGCACTCATGCTTTGGATCAGCGGCTACATGGCCTTCCTCGCCTACCACAACAACCTCCAGCCCAGGTACTACCTGGTCGTCGCGATCCCCCTCACCCTACTCCTTCCGGTCGTCGTCGAAGACCTCATCCTGCCCCGGATTGAATCAGAAACCGCCCGCCGGATCGCTCTCGCTGTCTTCACCATCACCATCGCAGCAATCGCCCTGCCCGACGCCCGCCAGACCCTCAGCTTCGTCCGCCATCCCGAGTACACCCTCGTCCGCGCCGCCAATGGAATCGCCACCTACATCCACAACGACCAGCACTCCGACCCCGCCCACAACCCCCTCATCCTCTCCATCTCCGGGTCCGATATCTCCCTCATCGCCGGCCTCCCCAGCATCTGCGACGACTTCGGCACCCTCGAACTCATCGACCGCGTCAAGCAGTACAAACCCGGCTGGTACGTCGCCTGGAACCAGCTCGAAGACGACAAAATGGACGCCATGAGCCCCCGCTACTCGCTCGAACGTGTAGCTGAATTCCCCGCCATGGACGACCCCGACCGCAACCTTTTGATCCTCTACAAGCTCTACCCCGCCGGCTCCCAACCGCCGCACCCGCAGCACAAAAAGCTCATCCCCCGCCGCCTCCGCACCCCGCTAGGCCAGCAACCTAGCGTAGAACAACTCATCCACTAGGACCTACAACGGACGGGTGGCCCATCCTTTCGGCCTTATCGAAAGGGTGGGGTATCGTTTGCAGTAGCAAACGACCGTTTTCTCCGTTCCCGTCCAATTAACCCTGTGGCCCATCTCAAACAGTCCCACCGTTTGAGGTGGGGTTCAGTCTCCACCCGAACGGCCCTACCGATAGATCTCGAAACCTAACTCGATCATGAATTCCACTCCCACCGGCTTGCCCGCATACATCGCCGGATCAAATCGATAGAGTGCTGCAGTACCGATGGCCTGTTCGTCGAGTCCCAACCCCACAGGTTCAATCAGCCAGACTTCATCCACAACGCCTCGATCCGTAATCGATAGCGCGAGTCTCACGTTGCCATATCTCATGGCTCGGGTCGCATCCTCCGAAAACTTCAGTTCAGGTGCAAATATCTCCTTAAGTGGTTTGAACTCATTCGGATCAGAAACCTTCACCCAGCCATTCGAACTCTTGATGAACTGGTTCGAAAATGGAGGTGCCGGATTGCTCGGCTGCTTGACCTGTGGCTTGCGGAACATCGGCAGCAACTTGGAAATCTGTGGCGGTAGATCGTTCAAAGCAGACGCCGTATCCGGATAAAACAGCAGTGCCGCCACTCCAGACAACGTAGATGCGTCGGCACCGCGCAGATCAATCTCGAAACTCACCCGCGAATCAGCGTTCGAAAGTGCACTCGGAGCCTTCAAATCAGCCTTCATCAGAGTGCGCCTGTGCCCCTGCACATAGGCTGTGTCGATCAGCCCATTCGTCGCATGAACCTTAACCGACTCCATCCGAAAGACTCCCAGCGTAAAAACCTGTTCCGGCGCAGCTTCCAGATGGCCTGCCTTCCACGCATACCGGATCACCGGCTCGCCCAGAAATCCCCGAATCGGAAGTTGCTTTCCTTTCAACGCTGTCTCGAGACCGTGCCGCACATCCCCGGCGCTCTGCCCGTATGCCGCAACCCCGGCAAGAAAGAGCACCCCGCACCCAACCTACCCAAACGTCTCATCATTCCGGCAGTCTACCCCTACCGAGCCCCCGGCGAAACATCAAACATCTGATTCACCACCATCTCCACCGCCACCGGCTTCCCATCCTTCATCCCCGGCCTGAACCGATACCGCCCCAGACTATCCACCACCCTGGCTTCCAGCCCGTACCCCAGCGGCTGCCGGATCGCAATCCGCCGCGCCATCCCATCCGCCCCTACAACCAGCTTCACCTGAACCAGACCCTTCACATGGTCCTGCCGGGCCTGATTCGTAAACTCCGGCTCCGGCTTCTTCTCCGGCACCGGGTACTCCAGCCCAGCCGCATTCCCCGAAACAATCGTCTGCGCGGTCAGTTCATCGTCCGGCCAGGCCATCTTCGGAGAAAAATAGTGCCTCCAATAAGCAGGCATCGCCCGCTGCAGCGCCGGATCAATGCCCACGGCGAACATCATGGCCAGAGCCCCCTGCAGGCCGTGCCCATCCGGATTCACCGCCAGCAGAATTTTAAGCTTCTCGTCTTTCAGCAGATGCCGCTCGAAGATATGTTGCTCCGGGTTGTACCGCATCGCGACCCGTACCCCCACCAACTCCAACTCCGCCGCATTCCGTCGCGTAACTTTCTCGATATTCGCGCCAGCCAGCGTCCAATCCACCACCTTCGGCTCGCCCTTCACCCGTCCCATCGCGTCGTAGGTCAGATCGCCGCCCGCATAGCAACCCCGCAAAAGCAATGCCCGTCCCACCATCGCCTGGGCACCTTCCAGCGCCGAATCCCGCACAACCACCGCAGAAGCCGCAGCCTGACCGCGTCCGATTCCCCACGAACCCAACGCCAGGCTCAAAACTCCGAAGATTACTCCATACCTGCCAAACCGCAAGATCATCCTCACCCGCGCTCCGAAGACCTAACTATGGTTGAACCGTAATATAGATGCTATGAAACCGGGAAACGTATACCTGCCACCAGAAAACTCCATAACTGGAACTCCGCACGTCCCAAATCACAATTCTCCCGCACCACACAAGAGTTTCGTTGACTCTGGCACGACTCCACGATAGTCTTAAATCTCGCGCAGCCTCGCCTCTGCACGTCAGCGATACTTTTTTTGCCCAAACAGGGTACTAGAAAATCAGCCTGATCCGTATCAGCGAGGCTATCGTGGAACGCTCCTGTCAGGTCCGGTTTTGCTCCATCAAGCCGCTGCCAACGCGCTCCATCCAAGGCTGACAGACCTGCGCGCCCGTTCCACCCTGTCCCCGGCAGTCCGGTCCCGCTGGAGTCCAAGCTAGATGCGATCTTTCGCGTCCAGCCGCTCCCAGAACCCACCCGCCAGGCTCCTACTCCGCGTAGACGGCTCATCCTGCGTCTGCAACTAGCGCCATGTTTCACCCCGCTTCGTGCACCACGCTGGCCCCCAACCGAAGACAGCAGATTCAGGGAGTACATCGCACTATGAGCAACATCGGAAACACTCACGGAACCACCATCCCCAGCGGGAAGGACATTCAGCGCAAGTGGTTTGTCATTGACGCCTCGGGCAAGACCCTCGGACGCCTCTCCACCATCGCCGCCTCCATCCTCGCCGGCAAGCTGAACCCCCTCTACACGCCCTACATCGACATGGGCGATCACGTCATCGTGGTCAACTGCGAAAAGATTGTTCTCACCGGCATGAAGGGCGACCAGAAGCTCTATCGCCGTTACACCGGCTTCCCCGGCGGTCTTCGCGAAGAGAGCTTCATCAAGCTGCTCGCTCGCCGTCCCGAAGCTATCGTCGAGCAGAGCATCAAAGGCATGCTGCCCAAGAGCAAGCTCGGCCGCCAGATGGCCACCAAGCTCAAGGTCTACAAGGGCGATAAGCACCCGCACCTCGCTCAGCAGCCCGTTCCCATGGAGTTCCACGCGACCAACGCGCCCAAGGTTGCCGGTGCAGTCAAGCCCGGTCAGCCCACGCACAACGTCGCCCTCGAAGGCTAAGCCGTCCTTGCCTCTAGGTAGCCCAAGGCTTCAGCCTTGGGTCTCTCGGGCATAGAAAAGAATCGGGGCTTTAGCCCCTGGGGTATGCACTCTTACCAACTGCCCCGAACCGCTTCACCGAATTCAAGGAGCACCATGGCAGATCTAGTTCAATTCTACGGAACCGGCCGACGCAAGTCCTCCATCGCCCGCGTATTCCTCCGCCCCGGCAGCGGCAAATTCACCGTCAACAAGAAGGACGTTGACGTCTACTTCGTCACCGCTCAACAGCGCGCTGCAGCCAAGCGTTCGCTCGGCATCGAGAACATCGGCGAGACCTTCGACGTCCTCACCACCGTCTCCGGTGGCGGAGTCATGGGCCAGGCCGACGCAGTCAAGCTCGGCATCGCACGCGCCCTCATGGAATTCAACCCTGAGCTCCGCAAGGCGCTCAAGGCAGAAGGCCTCGTTACCCGCGATTCGCGCGGCAAGGAACGCAAGAAGTACGGACAGAAGGGCGCACGCGCTCGCTTCCAGTTCTCCAAGCGCTAATCGCTTGGGGTTGGAAGAGACCGGAAGGGCACGCGTTTACGCGTGCCGCCAAGGCCTCCTAAAAAGATCGGCGCGATTTGCGAACGCAAGTTCGCAAATCGCGCCCAGCACCATCGCTTCACCCTTCCATCCCCATCCGAAGGCAAGGACCTAAATCTCCCAAGTGGGATAAATCCAGACGCCCGATACCTACGGCGTCTATAAACAGGAGCCTCTAATGGCAAGCATTACAATGAAAGAATTGCTCGAAGCCGGCGTACACTTCGGCCACCAGACCAAGCGTTGGAACCCCAAGATGAAGGAATACATCTTCGGCGAGCGCAACGGCATTTACATC
>JAYVZU010000322.1:0-14151 GCA_043783075.1 Rhodanobacteraceae bacterium | reverse complement strand
GGGTTCGGTTTACGACCTCGCACCCAAGGGACTTTACGAAGGACATTGTGGACGCGATTGATGCGACTGAGACGTTGTGCGATCACGTGCATCTGCCGGTTCAGTCGGGTTCGTCTCGGATATTGGCCGCGATGAACCGCGAATACACACGCGACTGGTACCTGGAGCGGATTGCCTGGATCAAGGCGGCGAAGCGCGATATCTCGATGACCAGCGATCTTATCGTTGGGTTCCCCGGCGAGACTGAGGCCGAGTTGATGGAGACGGCGTCGCTGATGGATATCGTGAAGTACGACGCGATCTTTGCCTTCAAGTACTCGCCGCGGCCGAATACGCCGGCGATCTCGATGGCGGATTCGATTTCCGAAGAAGAGAAAGTTGCGCGGTTGAAGATACTGCTGGATCGCCAGCGTGAGATTCAGCGTGTCACCTATGAACGCCACCTGGGCGAGGTGATGGATGTGATGGTTGAGGGGCACAATGCGCAACGGGTTCAGGTGGTGGGGCGCAGCTCTCAGAACAAGACGGTGAACTTTACGACTTCGTCGCTGATACTGCCGGCTCTTGGTAGCTACCAGCGGGTGCGCGTGACGCAGACGTTCCCTAACAGCCTGCTTGCGGAGGCGATTTGATGGAGCAGGGAAGAGGGAAGAGGGAAGAGGGAAGAGAAGACCTCGCCGCTGCTGCGCAGGATATTGAGGTGCAGATTCGCGGCCTCATGTTGGACCCGGTGACGAATATGCCGATCGTGGTGTTGAAGGACATTGCGAGCGACTTGGTACTCCCGATCTGGGTGGGTGTGTTTGAGGCCAACGCAATTGCGCTGGAGCTGGAGAAGACCACGATGCCGAGGCCAATGACGCATGATCTGCTGCGGAATATGGCTCGTGGACTGAATGCGGTGGTGACGCGGGTGGTGGTTTCGGACCTGCGGGAAGATACGTTTTTTGCGACGATCTGGATGACGCAGGGTGGGGAGTCGATCTCGATGGACGCACGGCCGAGCGACGCGATTGCGCTGGCGCTGCGTTGGGATTGCCCGATCTTTGTCGGCCGCAAGGTACTGGGGCAGACCAAGCAGAACGCCGGGGCGGCGGATGCAAATGTGAACGAGGATCAGTTGCGGAAGTGGCTGGAGAATCTGAACGAGGATGATACCGGGCAGTACAAGATGTAGCGGCAGACTAGAGCAAAGCAAGGCGGAACTAGGATCAAAAGGATAAGAACGGGATCAGAACAAGCAACGGCTTTTTGAAATTAAAGCTGTTGTATGTTCTGATCCCGTATTTATTCCTCTTGTTCTAATTTCGCCTTGCTTTGTTTTATTGAGGGCAGATGGCTTCCAGGTGGGTGAAGAACTCTGGGAAGCTGATGGCGGCGGCTTCGGAACCCTGGATGAGGGTGTCACCTTCGGCGCGGAGGCCAGCGATGGCGAAGGCCATGGCGATGCGGTGATCGTAGCCGGAGTCGATGGTGGCGCCGTGGAGCTTCTGGTTGCCAGGGATGTCGAGGCCATCTTCGTACTCGGTGAACTCGGCGCCCATGGCTTTCAGGTTCTTGGCGACGAGTGCGATGCGGTCGGATTCCTTGATGCGGAGTTCCTTGGCGTCGCGGATGCTGATGCCTGTTTTGGTGTAGGGGGCAATCGCGGATAAGACGGGCAGCTCATCGATGAGCTGGGCTGTCAGCGCGCCGTCAATTTTGAAGGGACCAGATGTGCTGAGCGGGGCGGCGGCGTTGACCTGGATGGTGCCGATCAGTTCGCCGTGGTGTTCTTCTACGTTGAGGATTTTGATGCGCGCGCCGAGGGCGGCGATGACGTCGAGCAGCGCGGAGCGGGTGGGGTTCATGCCGAGCGAGTCGAGGATGAGGTTGGAGTCGGGGAAGAGGAGCGCGGCACAGAGGAAGAAGGCCGCGGAGGACATATCGCCGGGGACGGTCGCGTCGATGGCATGGAGCTTTTGGCCGCCGGGGATGCTGAGACGGTCGTTGGCGCGGGTTAGGGTTGCGCCGAAGGATCTGAGGGCGTGCTCAGAGTGGTCGCGGGTGCGGACGGACTCGGACAGCGACGTGGTTCCGGTTGCCTGCAAACCCGCAAACAGCACAGCGGTTTTTACCTGAGCCGAAGGGATGGGGGTATCGAAGTCGATGGCTTTGAGCGGGCCGCCGTGGATGGTGATCGGCGCGTGGCCTTCGATGAGATCCATCTTGACGCCCATCTGGGAGAGCGGTTTGCGAATGCGCTCCATAGGGCGCAGGGTGAGGGAGTGGTCGCCGATGAGGGTGAAGGTGTGGGGGTGCGCGGCGATCAGGCCGGAGAGCATGCGCATGGTGGAGCCGGAGTTTCCGCAGTCGAGATCGACGGTGGGCTGACGCAATTCGCCAGCGGTGCCGATAACTTCAATATGAGTGCCTTTGTTCTCAACCGTCGCTCCAAGTGCGGCCATGCAGGCGAGGGAGCTGTGCGGGTCGGCACCGGTAGAGAAGTTGGACAGGCGTGTGGTGCCCTCGGCGAGGCCGGCAAGCATGGCGTAGCGGTGGGAGATGGACTTGTCGCCGGGGAGAACGAGAGAGCCTTGGAGGGTGCGGGCGGGACGGACGAGATGATCGGACATTGATATATAGGATAAATGGTTGGCGGGGTGGTGGAGGTGTTGAAGTTTGTTGACCCCACCTCAATGACGATGGGACTGCCACTGAGATGGGGCACCCGGGGAATTGTGGCTGTGGCGGGAAAACTATCGGTGAGAGTTGGCGTCAAATGGCATGAAGTGCTTGCCTTTGGCTTTGAATCACGGAACAATAGATTGGTTAGGCACCTGAGGGCACGAGCGGGCCGGCCAAAGACGGAGAGTTTATCTTGAAGATGATGAAGAGTATTGCGGTATCAGCGATTACGGCTTTCACGCTGTCGGCTACGATTGGCGCGGGTGTGGCACAGGCTGCGCAGCTTGGCAACGATGCGAAGGCAGCGATTCCCAAGGACGTGATGCAGGTTATCGTGGTGGACTACCGCGCCATGCAGAACTCGCCGGCTGCGATGAACCTGAAGGACCGTGTACTTCCGCCGGAGTTGAAGCGGTTGGAAGTCGCGCTGAAGACTTCGGGTCTGAAGGTGGACCAGGATGCGGATACACTGGCATTCGCGTCGTTCCACTCGGGCGAGGGGTCGCGGATAGTTGGAATCGCCGAGGGTCAGTTCCATACGGGCGCGATCATGGCGAACTTCGTGAAGAACAAGACCAAGCCGGTGACGCTGCGCAGCAACCAGATCTATCCGCTGGGCTCGGCGGGCATGAGTGTTTGTTTCCTGAACCAGACGACGATGGTGTTTGGCGAGCGCGAGGCAGTGAAGGCTTCGCTCGATGCGCGCGACAGCGTGACGCCGAATTTTCTGCAGAACTCGGACATGGTGAACGAGATGACAGCCGTCGACCAGAAGGCGATCTGGAGCCTGCTGGACCAGAAGGGCACGCAGACGATGATGAAGAGTGTGTTGGGCGAAGCCTCGCAGTTGGCTGATTACGACACGGTCAAGAATCGGATGAAGAGCGCTCGCTACACCATGGACTTTCAGAATGGCGTGAAGTTCGACATGGCTGTGGTTATGTCGGATACGATCACGGCGGCTACGGCCTCTACGCTGCTGAAGGGTGTTTCGATGATGCGGAAGAACTCGGGCTCGCCGCTGGAGAAGACGGCTCTGGATTCGACCACGATCGATTCGAACTCGGGGACGCTGACGGTGGCTTACAGCTCGTCCGATAGCCAGTTTTCCAGTTTGCTGACTTCGCCGCTGTTTCAGTCTGTTGTGAAGTAAGAGTGCAGGTTTTGACGGAGGGGTCCGCGGAATTCTGCGGGCCCCTTTGCTTGGGACATCGTGGGTTGAAACGGGAGCAGACGGCCTAGTTGAACGCAAGGCGAAGGGTTAGTTCGTGGCCGTCGAAGCGGTAGAGGAGTGTGACATCTTCGCGGAAGGCGTCGGTGGCATGGCAGCAAGCACCGAGATTGACGGTTGGGCAGGAGAGGTGGCTGGCGGCGAGGTCTTCGGGGTGGCGCTTCTTCCAGCAGCCGGCGATCATGTTGCAGAGTTCGCCGGCGGTATCGGCGCATAGGTCGGGGGAGATCTCGCAGGGGGACATGCCCATCATGTTCGAGGTGAGTTCAGTGGCCGTACGCTCGCCCATCTCGATGCAGCAGCGGCCTTCGAGCGGGCCGGAGAAGAGGACGGAAGCAGTGAAGTATTGATCTGGAGTTGGGTCGCCCACCTTAGGTTCAGGGAGGCCGGACTGAAGATGGGGCACAGTTGGCGCTTGGGGTGGGGCGGGTTCTGAGGTACAGGCGAGATTCAGCATGACTGCGAAGACCTCGGTTACGGCTTCATCGAGCTGGCGGATGAGGTCTTCGTGCACGGGGCGATCTCCTGCTGGGGCGAGCAACAACTTAGGATGCGAGCGAGCGGACGAGCAGCGGCACGATGCGGATTCGGATCTGTTCGGGGGTAAAGGGCTTGCAGATGTAGCCGCGAGCTCCGGCGGCGATGGCTCTTAGGACCAGGGGCGCGCTGGATTCGGTGGTGATCATAAAGACAGGGGCGTCGGGTGCGAGGTTCTCGGTACGGCGCTGCTCGAGGAACTGCAGGCCGTCCATGCCGGGCATGCTGATGTCGGACAGGATGAAGTCTGGAGCGGGGTTGTTGCGTAGGACCTCGAGGGCTTCAGTTCCGTTACCTGCCTGAAGGACCTCGGAGATCTCGATTCCGGCATGGCGCAGGGCTCGCTCCACGACTTTGCGCATGACTGGTGAATCGTCGACGATGAGGGCGCGCATGGGTATCTCCTAATGCTGTTAGGGGGTTTATCGGCGTGGGACGGGTTGGCTTGAATGTGTCATCCCCACCTCGTTCGATAAGGCTGAACGAGATGGGGCACCCGGACGATTGGGTGGTTTGAGATCTCTAAGACTTCGTGGCGATTGTTTGGTGCGGGACGTGCATTAGTCCGGGCATGGATAGCGGAATCTATGCGGCGTATACGGGTTTGCTGGCGCGGACACAGGCCCTGGATACGGCTGCGAACAATCTGGCCAATACGGGCACGAATGGCTTTCGGGCTCAGCGGGATACGTTTCGCGGGGTGTTGGCCGCTGGGTTCAGCTATGACCAACAGGCGGCCGGGGCGATGGGCTCGCAGGTGGGCCAGAGTGTGAACGGGTTTGGTGTGCTGGGGGCGAGTGCGATGGACCTGGGGCAAGGCGCTGTGGTTCCAACGGGGAATCCGCTGGATCTGGCACTGAGTGGGCAGGGATTCTTCGCGATCCAGACGGAACACGGAGTTCGATATACGCGGGATGGGTCGTTTCTGAAGTCGCCTGACGGGCAGATTCAGACGCAGGCCGGCGAGGCTGTGCTCGATACCCAGATGAAGCCGATTACGGTGCCGAGCGGGACGGTAGAGGTGTCTGTCGACGGCACGGTATCGGTAGATGCCGCGGTTGCCGGGAAAGTCGGGATCTTCAACATCGCGGGCGACAAGCTGACGATGGAGGGGGCGAACCGGTATCTGGCTGCGGCGGGTTTGACTCCGGCGGCGGGTGATGCGGTGGTGAAGCAGGGCGCGATTGAGGGCTCGAACCAGGACGCAGTACACGGGACGATGCAGCTGATCCTGATGCAGCGGCAGGCCGAGATGATGCAGAAGGCGTTGGGGGTATTCAGCAATGACTTCGATAAGACGGCGGTGGAGGAGATCAGCAAGGTTTAGGAACAGTGGGTAGTGAGTAGTTGGTAGTAAGGGCAACGGCGGGCGGGGTGAGAGTTTACATTTCCACCCATCGCAAAGTACGCGATAGATGGGGCACCCAGAGAGTTTCGGTTGGGATGGGAAGACGGAGGTAGCGATGATCAGGGCACTTTATACGGCGGCGAGTGGGATGAGCGCGCAGCAATCGAATCTGGATTCGATTGCGAATAATCTGGCGAACTCGGGTACGGCTGGGTTTCGGCAGATCCGGATGCAGTTCGAGGACATGATGTACCAGAACATGATTACCCCGGGATCGCCCGCGAGCGAGCAGACGGTGTCGGCTGGGTTGCAGATTGGGTTGGGTACCAAGGCGTCTGCGACCGAGGTGATTCAGCGCCAGGGCGACTTCAACCAGACAGGTAACACCCTCGATCTGGCGATTCAGGGTGGTGGGTTCTTCCAGGTACAAATGCCTAACGGCACAACAGCTTACACGCGAGCTGGAAGCTTTCACATGAATAATCAGGGGACGCTGGTAACCGCCGATGGTAACCAGTTGCTGCCGCCAATTACGGTGCCTTCGAGTGCCACGGCGCTGACGATCTCACAGTACGGGGTGGTGTCGGCTACGCTGCCGGGGCAGACCGCGCCGGCGACATTGGGGACTATTCAGCTAGCGAACTTTGCGAATCCAGGCGGGCTGAACGCAACGGGCGGAAGCTTGTTTACGCCGACTTCTTCGTCCGGAAACCCGATTACGGATGCGCCGGGGGGTAGTTCGGGCGTGGGGACGCTGCAGCAGGGCTATCTGGAGAACTCGAATGTGGATGTGGTGAGCGAGTTCGTGCAGATGATCCTGGCGCAGCGGGCCTACGAGAGCAACTCGAAGGTGATTCACGTGGCGGATGACATGTACTCGCAGGTGAACGGGATGATTCGTTAGGGCGAAAGACTGACACGGGAGAGACGGAAAGACGGATAAAGGCAGGTATCTATGAGGGTTATTGGGCTTGTGTTGATGGTTGTGTTGATGGTTGTGTTGATGGTTGGGACTGGGTGGGGTGAGGGGAGTTGCTTTCGCACGGCGGCGCAGGCGGCTACGCAAGTCGGCGACGCGGAGGGAGGCGGGTATCGGTTGGTGTTTGTGCGGGTGGATCCGTTTGGGGGGAGGGCCTGGGCGGGAGTGCGGAGTTGTGTGCATCCGGAGTGGCCGGTGGTGTTGGTGGCGGGGAGCTTTGATGTGCCGCAGGTGAAGGTGGGAAAGGTTGGCGCTGTGATCGAACGACCGGATGTAGTCGGTGGGAAGCAGGTGAAGGTGGTGCAGTCAAACCCGATGGTGCGGATGGAGATGACGGGGACGGCGATGGGCAGCGGACGTATTGGCGACCGAGTCTGGGTTCGGATTTATGGGGCGGATGGTGGCACGGGGCGGTTGGAGTTGGGGTTGGTGCAGGGCACGGGGCAACTGGAGGTAGGGCGATGAGGAACGTTGACGAGGCTCCACGGACGATGGGAGTGGGCAAATTTGCCCTGATTGCGGCGGGGACTCTGCTGCTGATGCTGGCGGTGACGCTGGAGGCGCAGACGGTTTCAACGACCGTTTCGGCGAATGGCAATGTGGTGTCGAAGACCTTGAATCAGAAGGGAAATATCGCACAGAGTTCGCTGTCGAGTTACCTGGAGCGGGTGCGGGCGGAGACTTCGGAGACGAAGCCTTCGACGGGGTCGCTCTGGACAGAGAATGGGCGGCTGGCGCGGCTGAGTACGGATGTTCGGGCGATGCGGCCACACGATTTGATCTCGGTGGTGGTGCAGGAGAGTTTGGCTGCAACGACGGATGGGTCGGTCAAAAATACGCGGTCGTCGAACGCAAGTTCGGGGATTTCGGGGTTGATCGGGACGTTGAAGGCGGCGAATGCGTTGCAGAACCTGATCAATCAGAAGAGTACGGCTGGGTTGAGCGCGGCGGGGACGAGTGCGACGAATTCGAGCTTGAGCACGACGCTGGGTGGGCAGGTGATTGAGGTTCTAGGCAACGGGATGCTGGTGATTGAGGCGGCGCGGCAGGTGGAGTTTTCGCAGCAGACCCAGACGATTGTGCTGCGCGGACTGGTTCGCCCAGAAGATATTTCGCAGCAGAATCAGGTTCTGTCCACGGCGATTTCGAGCCTGGAACTTGAGGTGAAGGGTAAGGGAATCATCAACGACTACACACACCGACCGAACCTGCTGGTACGCCTGATTGAGAAAGCGCTGGTGTTTTGATGAGGAATCTGAACTACACGGGGCACCTGTCGGATGAAGATATTGAACGGATGAACGGCAAAGAACTGCGTGGATTCAGGCCGGGGACGTTGTGGTTCTTACTGGTGTTGGCAGCGAGCTTGATGCTGATGGCGGTTTGTCTGGACGCGCAGACAGTGGTGAAGGCCGACTACCAGGATCATAAGGCGCGGGTGAAGGATATAGCGTCGATCGAGGGGATTCGGGACAACCAGCTGGTGGGGTATGGGCTGGTGGTGGGGCTACTCGGGACGGGGGATTCGCAGCAGACGTCGTTCCCGACCCAGACGTTGGCGGCGATGTTGCTGCGAATGGGTGTGAGCGTGCCGGCGTCGTCGATTCGTGTGCAGAATCTGGCGGCGGTGTTTGTATCGGCTACCCTGCCGCCCTTCGCCAGAGCGGGTACGAAGCTGGATATTACGGCTTCCTCGGCAGGTGACGCGCGGTCTCTGGAGGGCGGGCTGCTGCTGATGACACCACTTTACGGTACGGATGGGAAGATCTACGCGCAGGCCCAGGGACCGCTGGTGGTTGGCGGGTATTCGGTGAGTGTGAATGGGAATACGAAGCAATTCAACCACCCGACGGTGGGGCGGATTCCGTTTGGCGCGATGGTGGAGCGCGGGATCGTACTGGACATTACGGACCGGGATAAGTTTTCAATCTTATTGAATGACGCGGACTTCAAGAGCGCGGGAGCAGTCGCGACGGCAATCAATGGGGAACTTGGACGGCCTGCAGCGAGGGCTTTCGATAGCCGGCGTGTGGACCTGTTTGTGAAGGGTGGCGAGGATGTTCCGGAGCTGCTGGCGAGGATCGAGGCGATCGAAGTGCCGGTGTATCCGCGGGCAAAGGTGATTGTGAATGAGCGGACGGGCACTGTCGTAATTGGCGGGACGGTGGTGCTGCAGCCGGTTTCGATCCTGCATGGCGGGTTGAGCGTGAATGTGGTGACGGAGTTTGCGGTGTCGCAGCCAGGGCCGCTATCTGGCGGCACGACGCAGACGACTCCGGTGACGAAGGTGACGGCGCAGGATAAGCCGGTGAGCCGGATCGAGCTGAAGCAGGGCGCGACGGTGGATGACCTGGTGCGGAGTCTGCAGGTGATTGGGGCTTCGGCGCGGGATGTGATCTCGATTCTGCAGGCGATGAAGTCGGCTGGGGCGTTGGAAGCGGAGATTGAAGTGCTGTAAGTGCAGTGGGTAGTGATTAGTGGGTAGTTGGAGGCGTTATGCAGATCGTGGGTTTGGTGGATGCGGCGGTAAATACCGGGCAGCGGACGGCGAAGTTGGTGGCTGGGGCACATGAGTTTGAGGGGATGATGCTGCAGCAGATGTTGAAGGGGCTAAAGTTTGGCGAGGCTCCTGGGGATGGCGGGGAGGATGGCGAGGCTTCGGGGGCTAGTGGGACATTGCAGGGATATGGGACGGAAGCACTGGCGAAGTCGATTGCGAGCGGTGGCGGGTTCGGGATTGCTCGACGGATTATCGAGCAGGTGACTGCTGAGGATGCAGCAAAAGGAATTTCCAGGACGGGGAGTAAAGTTTGATGAGAACGCGCCGATACATCCACAGAGATGGAGGATTAACCGATGACGGGTATGGATGGAATCAATTCGCTGCAGAAGATGCTGGGCGCGTTGCAGGTGAACGAATCGAAGAGCGTGGGGGGCACGGCGGCGGCGAAGGCTGGCAGCTCGGCGGGCGTGGCGAGCGCGGCGACGGCGAGCGCGGGCAGCGTGGACCACGCGAGCCTGAGCGCGGCGGGCGGGTTGGCGGCGCAGTCGACGGACATGTCGGATGTGCGGACGACGAAAGTGGCGGAGTTGCGGCAGGCGATCTCGAGCGGAACGTACAACGTGTCGTCGAGCGCGGTGGCGGACAAGATGGTGGAAGGCATGCTCGGGTAGAGGAGCTGGGCTTGGAGCTCTGTCGCGTTCTGGAGGCGGCGACTCTGGCTTTGGCCCATCTGGATTCTGACGCGCTGGTGGAGCTGGAACGGCGCGCGGTGGTATTGCAAGGGAAGATTGAAGGCGGTTCGCCGCTGGTCGCCGTACCTGAGATTGTGGCACGGCATAGTGTGTTTGCAGATGTTGTGAAGGCTACGGGCGAGAGCCTGGGTGTGTTGGGTCGCGGCGGGTCGCGTGGGCTCTATGGTGAGACGCGGACGAGGAACCCATGGGCTCTCTGAGCGGGTTGTTCGATCTGTCGCGGAGCGCGCTGATGGCGGATCAGGCGGGTCTGAACGCCACGGCGAATAACGTTGCCAATCAAAATACAGCGGGGTATACCAAGCAGGTCGCGAGCTTTACGGCGGGCGATATCGTGACGCTAACCGGTGGCGCGAACTCGACTTTGCAGTCGAGTACCGGGCCACAGGCGACGATATCGGCGGTTCGGGACCGGGTGCTGGAGCAGAGAATTCAGCAGCAGACGCAGGCCCAGGCCAGCTGTAGTGCGGAGTCCGATGTGCTGACTCAGATTCAGGATGTATTCAGCGTGAGCGGCAGCACGGCGTCGACGGGTTCGACGCAGATTGGGACTGCACTGAACTCCTTTTTTAGCTCGCTGACGGCGTTGGCTGGGAATCCCACAAGTACGGCGACACAGCAGGGAGTGTTGAGCGCGGCGTCGGTGCTGGCGAGTACGTTGAACTCTGCGGCGACGCAGTTGCAGACCGTGGCGAACACGGTGACGGGTGCGGTCAATAGCTCGGTGATGGCGGTGAATGCGTTGTCGACGACGATTGCGGGATTGAACAAACAGATCAGCGAAGTAAGCCCGCATGGAGACGCTGGGGCGCTCGAAGATCAGCGGCAGTTGGCAATTACACAGCTCTCGCAGTATGTGGGCCTGGACCAGATTCGGACAGAGAATAACGGCATTACGCTGACGACACAGGGTGGTTCGGTGCTGGTTCAAGGGGGGACGGCATCTGCGCTGAAGATGGCTACGGTGAATGGAGCCGCAGCGATTCTCGATAGCTCCGGCACGAACATTACGGCGGGCGTTCAGGGCGGGAGTATCGGCGGACAGATTACCGCGCAGAGTGTGGATCTGCCAGCGGCAACGACTGCTTTGGATGCCTTGGCGTTCCAGGTAGCGACGTTGGTGAATACCCAGAATCAGGCTGGGTTGACGACGGCCGGGGTGGCCGGGGCGGCGATCTTTTCCGTTCCGGCAAGTGCGACAGGATGTGCGGCGACGATCAGCGTGATTCCGACAAATCCGAATGCGGTGGCCACGGCGGCGGTGGGTGAGGGGGAGTCGGGCAATGGCAATGCGGCGGCGCTGGCGAATGTGGCAACGACGGTGGATACGACGGGGCAGACTGTTGCTGGGCGGCTGGGAGCTATGCTGGCACGCATCGGATCGACCGCGTCCAGATTGCAGTTGCAGGCAACGACCCAGCAGGCAACGCTGACGCAGTTGACGACGCAGCGGAACAGCCTTTCGGCGGTTTCGCTGGATACCGAGGCGGCGAATCTGTCGCAGTATCAGAAGTCTTACGAGGCGGCGGCGCAGTTGCTGACTGTGCTGGACAAGTTGATGGCGACCGCGATGAACATCGGGACGCAGACGACCGTTACGTGAATGAGCAAGCGGAACAAGAAGGTGCGGGCAGTAAGGCGGCGCAAGGTCTATTAAGGAGAGCAACACGATGTTCGATCCGAATTATTTGCACGGCATGGCGGCAGCGATCACTCAGTCGAGCTCGAGGGAACAGACGCTGACGACGGAGCTGTCGAGCGGGCAGCGGGTAACACAGCTATCGGATGATCCGGTGGCTGCGGCGACCAATGTTGCGCTATCCGGGTCGATCAGCCGCCTGGACTCATTTGTGCAGAGCGCGAAGTCGAACGAGAGCATGATGCAGGTGGCTGACAACGCTCTGGGCGAGGTGGTGTCGCGGGTGTCATCGGCGATTAGCCTGGCTGTGAGCGCGGGGAATGGCACGATGTCGGCTCAGGATGTGGCGTCGATCCAAACGCAGGTAGCGAGTATTCGGGACAGCGTTTTGGCGTTGGGGAATACGAGCTACCAGGGACAGTATGTCTTTGCGGGGAGCCAGGGAAGTACGACGCCGTTCACGCTGAGTACCGCGACGAATCCGGCTACGGTGACCTATAACGGGGACAGTGTGACGCAGAACATTCAGACACCGGATGGGCAACGGGTGGATATGAATGTGGCGGGGTCGAGTGTCTTTATGTCGGCGAGTGGGAATCTGCTGGCAACGCTGAACAAACTGGTCAGTGATCTGAGTGCGCTGGCCGGCGGAGGCGGTTCGACAGCCAATATTCAGGCGGATTCTACGGCGCTGACTACCGCGCTTGGCGTGGTGTCGTCCCAGCGGGCGGGGCTGGATAGCTCGCTGAGCAGGTTGATGACGGCCAGCACCTACTCGGCCACGCAGGAAGCCGTATATCAGTCGCAGCAGAGCACGTTGTTGTCGGCCGATCCGGCCAGTGTTGCGACGGACTTGAAGGCCGCTGAGGTGCAACACCAGGCGCTGTTGGGGATCACCTCGGCACTAGCGGGGGCTCAAAATTTATTCAACTACATTCACTAGGCCAATTAGGTTCGGGATTTACACGGTTGGCATTGCCTATACTGGGTTGGTGTTCAAGGCTCTGTTTAGTGCGGTGCGGTTCTGGTGGTTGGCGACGGCGGGCAATCGGCTGCGGCCCTGGCGGAGCGAGTACCTGCGCTGGCGCGTGGAGACTTTTACCGGAAAGCCTGCCGGGACTCTCACTTTGCGGGATTTCCTGCAGCTTGGATGGTCGGAACGTCGGCAGATGAGCCGGTTCTTCCTGTGGACCGGCGAACTGCATGATCTGGCCAACGGAAAGAAACCATGACGACTCGGCGTGATTTCATCGCAGGGGCAGGCGCGATTGCTGCAGGAGTTGGGGTCGTTGGATGTGGGAATCGAGCTCCGATCCGGCCTGTCGTACCGCTTCCACCTTCGGTCGATGTGGCGACCGGGCTGGGATCGTTGAAGTCTCATGCGGCGCAGCATGGATTTTTATTTGGTTGCGCGGTGAATACGAAGCTGCTGGCGAGTGATGATGCCTATGGGAAGCTGATCCGTGAGCAATCGAATATTGTTGTGGCCGAGAATGCGATGAAGTGGGGTCCGCTGCGGCCGACGATTGATACCTACAGCTTCGATCAGGCAGATGCGCTGGTGGCGTTTGCGGAGAAGAACCGCATGAAGGTGCGGGGGCATAATCTTTGCTGGCACCGGCAGCTGCCAACATGGTTCAAAGATGAGGCGACGATTGCAAATGCGCGTGGGCTGCTGAAGGCGCATATCCAGCAGGTGGCTGGGCGGTATGCGGGGCGAATGCACTCGTGGGACGTGGTGAACGAGGCGATTCTGACGACGGATGGGCGGGCGGATGGTCTACGGGATTCGCCGTGGCTGCAGTTGGTGGGCGCGGACTATATAGAGGTAGCGTTCCAGACGGCGCGGGCGGCTGATCCTACGGCCTTGCTGACGTACAACGAGTACGGGATTGAGGGCGAGGATGATGCGTCCGAGAGCAAGCGGCTGGCGGTTTTGGTGCTGCTGCGCCGGCTGAAGGCTAGGCATGTGCCGATTGATGCCGTAGGGATTCAGGCGCATCTAACTGCGGGACACACCTATGGAGCGGGGTTGGCGCGATTTATTGCGGCGGTCCGAGGGCTTGAGCTTCAGGTTTTTCTGACCGAGATGGATGTAAACGACAAAGAGTGGCCGGCGTCGGAGGAGATTCGGGATGTAGCCGTGTCGGATTGCTACGGCAGCTTTCTGGATGTCGCGCTCGCGGATTCAGCGGTGAAAGCTGTGCTGACCTGGGGGATTACCGACCGCAGTACGTGGCTGAACTCTGAGGGCGCGCGGAAGGACCAACTGCCCGAGCGTTGCCTGCCGTTCGATAAGAGTGACGCGCCGAAGAAGGCATTTTTCGCCATGCGCAACTCATTTGATAAGCGAAAGCGAGCTTAGCGTTCACGCAGTATTGGGTGCAATATAGTCGTCTAAGAGCAAGATTTGGAGGAGATGATGGGCGAGTTTGTTAAGTTGACGGCTGCGGATGGGGTTAAGTTGAGCGCGTATGTGGCGAGGTCGGCGGGTG